>DASWGO010000262.1:0-2395 GCA_036393695.1 Thermoplasmata archaeon | reverse complement strand
ACGTACATCCCGTGAATCCCTCAAGGGGGACGGAGAACATGGCTCAAAAGCCGAACAGCTTTGTGCACGTGGAAATTCATTCGAACGCGCCGGAAAAAACGAAATCGTTTCTGAGAGACGTATTCGATTGGAAGTGGCAGGACATGCCGGAGATGAACTACTCGATGTTCGAGGCCCCGAGCGCGCCGGGCGGAGGCCTCCAGAAGGCGGAGAACTTGCCCGCAGGCATCGTCAATTACATCCTGTCGGAGGACATCGATGGCACGCTCAAGAAGATCCAGTCATCGGGGGGCGCGGTCGTAATGCCGAAGGCCGAAATCCCTGGAATGGGCTGGTTTGCGGTGTTCCAGGACCCGACCGGAATTACGCTCGCCCTGTACGAGGTAGGCCCGCAACCACGGGCGGCCCGCGCGCAGCCCCGCCGACGTGCGACGAAGGCCGCACGGAAGTCCGCCGCCAAGGGCCGGAAGCGCGGCCGGCGCTCCCGCTGAACCTGCGCCGACCGTCTCCCTTCAGTCGGGCGCTCCGTGGACGGGGATCACCGCGCCCGTCACATTTCGCGCCTCATCAGAACAGAGGAACGTCACGACCTCGGCGACATCCTGAGGCGTTCCGTGTGGTCGGGAGGCCCATGGGCCTCGATGATTGACCGCTTCGAGCGCTTGACGGAAGGTGAAGTACGGGATGTACCCCGGGGCCACCGCGTTGATCGTGATTCCCCGGCCGATCTCGACCTCCGAGAGGATGCGAGTGAGGCCATGGCGGGCGATCTTCCCGACCGTGTAGTCGAACGGCGGTTCCGTAAACTCCTCGGATCGCTCCATCCCGATGTTCACCACGCGACCCCATCGTCTCCGTCTCATGCGAAGGAGCGCCGCCCGGATCGTATGGAACATACCGTCGATCTCCGCCCGGAGCACACCCTGCCACGCCGCGTCGTCAACTTTCGTGATGTCCTGCCGCGGATCCCACGATCCACCGGCATTGTTCACGAGGATGTCAACGGGACCGAGTTCCTGTTCCGCCCGGGTGAACATCTTCCGCACTTCGTCCCCCTTCGCGGTGTCGGCACGCACCACGATGGCGCGGATGCCGAGCCCTTCGATCGCCTTCACAAGGCGACGGTTGTTCGTGGCCGAGGTCCGCCGGTTCGTCCCATGGTTCAGGACGACGTCCGCGCCGTCGCGCGCCAAGGTGAGCGCGATACTCCTCCCCATGCCCTCGCCCGTGCTCCCCGTGACCAGCGCGACACGGCCCTTCAGCGACCCGGACATGCTGCGAGAACCGCATCCGGTCAATAACTGTATTGAGGCAGACCCTCACGAAGAGTTGTCCGGTCGACTGCGCCCCGGCGGGCCGAAATTTCGCATAGGTGATTTTCGTCCCATACTCTTTATCGCACGAGAGGGCCACGGGTTGCGCGATGGGCTGGATCACGCGGCGAATCGCAGGTTCCGTCACGTTCGTCATCGTGAGCGCGATTCTGACCGCGTGGGCGATCGCCACCGGCCACCTGTCCGGTTCGCCTACATTGAGTACCGCGTGGGGAGCCGGCATCCTGGGTATCGCCTTCCTCGTCTCGCTGGCGGTCACGCACCGGATGAAGGTGCGAGACCAGATCCGGAAGGCATGGGAAGATAACGCGCGGGCCTGGCAAGAGTACTGGGCGAGGGCGTATGCCGCGCAGAATCGTCGCCGATGACGGAAAGGCTCATGGGCCGCGGTCGCGTCCCGGCGGCGGATGTTCTTCGAGCAGCGTCTAATCGGTTCGATGGCGAACTTCGGATACGTGTTCGGGGATCCCGCGACGAAAGTCGCGGCCGTGATGGATCCGAGCTTTGATGCGCGTGTCCTTCAGAAGGCCGCCGAGGAGAACGGCTACTCGATCGGAGTCATCTTCAACACGCACCACCACGTCGATCACATCTTCGACAACGAGCGGCTCGCGAATGAGACCGGCGGGAAAGTCGCGGCTCACCGCCTCAGCAACGTCCGGAAGGACCTCGTCCTTGAGGACGGTCAGATCGTCGACGTTGGCGGTCTCAAGGTGAAAGTCGTGCACACCCCGGGCCACTCGCCCGACTCCTGCTGTTTCATCGTCTCGGGGAGGGTCTTCACGGGCGACTGCCTCTTTGTGGGGGACTGCGGCCGGGTGGACCTTCCCGGATCGAGCGTCGAGGACATGTACGACTCTCTCTTCAACAAAGTCCGGAAGATGGACGACGACCTGATCGTGTGCCCGGGCCACCACTATGGCAAGACGCCACAGTCGACGATTGCGGAAGAAAAGCGGACGAACTTCACGCTGCGACCGCGGAGCCTCGCGGACTTCACGCGCTTCATGGCCTCGCCCTAACCGGTGGCGATGTCGGCGACGACCGCGACCGGCTTCGGC
>DASWGO010000261.1:0-7091 GCA_036393695.1 Thermoplasmata archaeon | reverse complement strand
AAGAGGGCGAAGGTGCGCAGGTAGGCTCCCATGGACTCCCCACCCCACTGAGTGGTATCTCCTGAGCACTCGGACGTCCTTTATCAACTTGATGCGGGCACGCCGCTCACCGCTCAGAGGCCCAAGACGTCCGCGTATCCTTCCATGTCCATGAAACCGTGGCCGCTCACGTTGAACGCGATGACCGTCTGCTCGCCGGCTTCCTTCGCCTTCAGGGCCTCGTCGATCGCGCAAGCGATGCTGTACGCGCTCTCCGGGGCGGGGAGGAACCCCTCCGCCTGGACGAACATGCGGGCCCGTTCGAAGACGTGTCGTTCGTCGGTCGGGTAGGCAATCGTGTCGATCAGGCCGCGGTGGCGCAGGAGCGAGAGGATCGGGGAGCAGCCGTGGTACCGCAGGCCGTCGCCGCGGACCGGCTTCATCTCCGTACGGTGGCCGAGGGTGTACATTTTGAGCATCGGGGTGAGTTCCGCGTGGTCCGCGAAGTCGTACCGGTATTCCCCTTGGAGGTTCGGGGCCGCGGCACTCTGGGCCGCGATGAAGCGGATCTCCTTGCCGTGGAACGCGTCCGCGAAGAACGGGAGGGTGAAACCTCCGAAGTTCGATCCGCCGCCCAGGCTCGAGACCATCAGATTGGGATACTGGCCGATCTGCTCGAACTGCCGCTGGGTCTCGAGACCGATGACCGTCTGATGCAGGAGGACATGGTTCAGTACGGAGCCGAGGCAATAGATCGCTTTCTCATCGCCGCCAGCGTCCTCGAGTCCTTCCGATACTGCGATTCCCAGGGAGCCGGGATGGTGCGGATCTTTCTCGAGAAGAGCACGCCCCACGGCGGTCTCTGGACTCGGGGATGCGTGGACCGTTGCGCCGTACATCCGCATGAATTGCCGGCGCTGCGTCTTCCAGTTGTGGACCGCGCGGACCCAGAAGATTGTCGTCGGCAGGCCGGCGAGACTCGCCGCGTACGCCAGCGCCGTGCCCCATTGGCCCGCGCCAGTTTCCGTCGTGAGGCGTTCGTACCCTTCCTGCTTGGCGTACCATGCTTGCGCGAGGGCCGTGTTCACCTTGTGGCTGCCCGTCGGGCTGTAGAATTCCGTCTTGTAGTACAGGCGTGCGGGGGTGCCAAGCCGTTCCTCCAGGCGGCGTGCGCGGATCAACGGCCTCGGTCGACCCGCCTGGCGGTACAGGTCTTGGATCTCCGAGGGAATTTCGATCCACCGCTGCGTGGAGTTCTCCTGCCGCAGGCATTCTCCGATGAGCAATTCCGGGAGGGCCTTGATCCGCGACGGACCGGTCGCCGGGTCCTTCGGCGGCGGGAGGGGCTCCGGGAGGTCCGCCTGGATGTTGTACCACTTCGTCGGTCGCTCGTCGTCCGGGAGTTGGACGACGACCGCGTCGGCCTGAGACATCCGCCCTCCGAAAACCCGCCCGGACCATAATGGCGCTCGGATGTATAGGGCTTGCCGCGTCGAACGTGTCGCGGCTACGCCTCGATGCCGTGTCGTTCGATGATTTCGACGCTTCCGGGAGGCATCGAGCGGGCGATCTCCTCGATCGGGACCCCGAAGATCGAAGCGAGTTTCTTGGTGATGGCCTCGCGGTCGCCCTTCCCCGGAGCGAGGACGACATACCGTGTGGATTTGGCCGCGACCGCGGTCACTGGCCCGCCCATGACTTTGCGGTGGCCTTCGACCTCGACCTCGCCGATTGCGATCCGGACGGGCAGGTCGTGGAAGTAGTTCCGCTTCCCGCGGATGACAAAGGCGCCCCGCGGCAGGAATTCGCCGGACTCCGCCTGTTTCGACACCTGCTCCGGGAGGACCCAGTACGCGCTTCCGCTCGCAAGTCCCGCGGACCACGCCTTGCTGTACACGAGGGCGAACTCGCACGCCTCCCGCCACGTGACCTCTGTAGCCCGCGCGCCATCCTTGATTACCGTCGACGGTGCACCGTGGACGTCCGCGTGTGCGTATCGGTCGCCCTCTTTCAGGTGCTTCTTCACGAGTTGGTCGTTGGTCCGCGCATCTCGACCGCCCAGGATTAGAAACCCCTCCGCGGAAATCGTCCATCGGTAGGCCTCGAACCACATCGCCTTCGTCGACTTGATTCGCGGTCGTTTCGCGACCTTGATCGCCTTCGCCTGCGCGGCCTCCATTTCCGCGGTCGTCGCCTCTATCGCCTCTTCGACCCGTTGGGCTTTGGCCAACGCATCCTTGCGGCGGTCGTAGAGGGCCTGGGCGTTCGCGGTCACGTCCTTCTCGTAGTGCAGCGTGATTGCATCGAAATCGCCGATGGCGAGCGTGACCCTGTGTTCCTTCCGGTCGGTCGCTTTGATCTGGGCATGTTCCGGCGGGGGGCGGCCCTCGCGAATCGCTTTCAGGAGTTCGTCGAAGACTTGGTAATGCCCGTACAGGAAGACCGCCTGGGCTTCGAGGCGCATCGCCTCCTCCCGCAACGCATCCAAGGACTCTCGCTGCTGAGCGATGCGCCGTTGGAATTTCGCCGCGACGTTTTCCGCGGTCGCCGTTTCCGGCTCCGCGACCGTCAGGTAGTGGGAAAGCGCCCCGTTGAAGGTCGGGAACTCTCGCCGCTCGAGGCCCTCATACTGCATCAGTTCAATCGGCGTCGCGTCGACGGCATGGCCTTCCCTGAAAATTACCGCAGGACGGCGCTCTTGATCGACCGCCACCGCGATGTTGTTCAACGCCGTATACAGTGCGTCCACATCGGGATCGCTGATCTCTTTCACTTTCGTTTCTTTGTCGACGCCTGCTCGGAGACACAGTTCTTCCGCGTAGGTCCCGCCGAGATTCAGGATGCTTGCGAGGACCCGCACGACCTGGCCCTTCGCGGCGCGAAGCGTGCGCGCGAGCGCGTCGCGATCGAGTCCGAGCGGATCGATTCTGGCTCGGGGAAATACGTAGGGTTCTCCGACCTGGACCGACCGGTCCTTGAACCTTTGCGGAAACATCGCTCCAACGGTCACGCCATCCCTCGCAGCGGCAACGTTCCCCTTTCCGAAGACCTCGAAGACCAGGTCGACTGTGCCCCCGCTGTGCTCGAGGTGGAAGACCGCGATGCGATCGAAGCCGCTCTGCTCGACACCTGTGATGCGCGCGTTGGCCAGGAGGCGCCGAAGGGTTTGCGCGAAGAGCGGTGGGGATTCTGGCTTGTTCTCGACCTCGTGCAGACAGAGCCAACGCCCGGCTTTGTAGAACAACTCCGCCTTCCCGCGAGCGGGCGCATTGATCCGAAGGATGACTTCGTCTTCCCTCTGGTACGCCTTGTCGAGGTGACCGCCGACGAGATCCTGCCACTCCGCGACGAGGGCCCGTAAGTCGAACGAGGAGAGGGAAGTCTTCATTCCGTTCGAAGCGAAGACCCGTGGTTTACTTAATGATTGGTCCGTGGCCCGATAATCCTAAGTAAGTTCCATCCTTTGGTCCGCGTCGCTGCCGCAGTGGCTTAGGGGTAGAGCGGCGCCTTGGTAAGGCGCAGGTCGGGGGTTCAATTCCCCCCTGCGGCTCTCATATCTGGCCGCTCTCTCCACGCTCGCGGTTGCGACCGCTACCCTCGTTTGCGGCTAGAACTCCACGAGCCGCGCCAAGTTCTCGAGCGATTGGCCCCAGCCCAACATGGCTCCCTCGATGGGGATTGCCTTCGGCACTCCTTCCTGCGTGATCCTCACTTCCGTGCCACCGGGAACGTCCTTGAACGTGACGGTGACCTTCATCTCGCCCTGCATCTCCGGGTCGTCGCTTTCGAACTTGTCCGTGTAGCGCAATCGCTCGTAGGGCTTGATCTCGAGGAACTTGCCGCCGAAAAAGTGGGTGTCCTTCTTATCGAGGGACGAGACGCTCATGCGGTACGTGCCCCGGACCTTGGGCTCGAACTTGTACACGTGCGCCGTGTACCCGTTCGGCGGGATCCACTTGGCGAACGCGTCGGGGTCGAGGAACGCGTTGAACACGCGATCGCGCGGCGCCTTGAAGACGCGGATCAGTCGCACCGTCCCTGTCGTCGGCTTGGTCGTCGTCTTGGTCTTTGTCTTGGTCGCTGTCATGGTTGTTCCTCTTCCTTCTACTTTCTCGGCGATGTCGTTCAGCATGCCCTCCCAGAAGATCCGATACTGCACAATCCACGAGAACGCCGCGGAAAGCGGCGCGGCCTTGAGGGCGCATCGGCGCACGCGTCCCGTGTGCGTTTGCTCGAGGAGACCGACCTCCTCCAGCGCGCGAAGATGCTGGGAGATGGCCGGAAGGCTCACGTCGTGGGGTTCCGCCAACTCGCCCACCGTGCATTCGCCTTCGGCGAGGCGCTCAATAATGGCCCGCCGAATTGGGTGGGCGAGTGCGGCGAACACGTCGTCGAGGCGGATCCTCTGAACCTTAAGCATCAGCTTAACCGTCAGGTCTTGCGGATACTTAAGGATTCGCTTAATAATGCGAGGGACATGAGGGGCGACGGCGACGGGTCGATAGCGGTACCGCTTTTTTCGACCGGGCCGCTATCCGCGCTTGACTCCGCGAAAGGGCGAGCTGGAGGCGTAGAGGCTAAGGGCAACCTATCTTTACCGATTCTCGCATGAGGGTCATTACCGTCTCTACCTCGATAGGTGGAGTATGACGAACCGATGTTCGTGAGCAAGATCGTCAGTCGAGGAGGGGTACTGGAGTGAAAGCAGCCGTATACAAGAAGTACGGACCGCCGGAAGTGCTTCAAGTCAAAGAGATTGAGAAACCGACTGCCAAGGACAATCAAATCTTGGTTCGCGTCTTCGCGACCACCGTTACCTCCGGGGACGTCCGTTTAAGAAAGGCCGACCCATTCATCGTTCGGTTGTTCTTCGGTCTGCTTCGGCCCAGGAAACCTGTCCTCGGGTCGGACCTCGCCGGAGAGGTCGAAGCGGTCGGAAAGGAGGTGCGACGATTCAAACCGGGGGATCAGGTCTTCGGGCTCGGTGTGAAAACGTATGCCGAGTACACCTGTCTGAAAGAAGAGGGTCCACGAACCATCAAGCCCCTCAACGTATCCTTTGAGGAAGCGGCGGCGATCCCGTGGGGAGCGGGATGCTCGTTGTACTTCCTTCGGCGTGGAGGCATCCGGGCGGGACAACGGGTCCTCGTCTATGGGGCCTCCGGATCGTTGGGTACCGCGGCGGTCCAGCTTGCCAAGTATTTCGGGGCCGAAGTCACCGGCGTGTGCAGCACCGCGAATCTGGACCTAGTGAAGTCGCTGGGAGCCGACAAAGTCATTGACTACACGAAGGAAGACTTCACCAGCTCAGGCCCATACGATCTGATTTACCACACGGTTGGCAAGCTTTCGTTTTCGCGAGGCGTGAAGTCGCTGAAGAAAGGAGGCACCTATGTCAGCGCTCTCCTCCTGGCGCCGAGTCTTCGACGCTTGCGGGCCGGAGGCAGAAAGGTTATCGGCGGGATCGCGAAGGTGAAGGTCGAGGACATGGTTTTGCTCAAAGAGCTCGTGGAGGCGGGAAAACTTCGAGCGATCATCGATAAGCGCTATCCCCTTGAGCAGATCGCCGAGGCCCATCGCTATGTCGAACGAGGACACAAGAAGGGGAATGTCGTCATCGTTGTGGGACATGAGTAACGTCTCTCGCCAGCCGACCCTGAAACGAGCTGAGCGAATCCTGAGAAGGGCTTCGAAGGGATCTGAAGACGGGAACAGGATCGTCGGCTGCCCACCGCCCTAATAGGGGCGCGGGTCGGGGGTTCAATTCCCCCGTGCAGTTCGTCCGAGGTATGGTCGCTTGGGTCATCCAGTAGACGGACCCATGTCCGGATGCTCGGAATTCCTCCGTGAGGTTTATGTTCGAAACGGATGGTATCGACGGCCGGAGGGACTTGGCCAGGACGATGCCGCGCGATTGCTCGTCTTCCCGGTCACTTGCTCGGGTCGCGGGCCTGATTCTGATCTTCGCATTAGGCACGCCGCTGCTTCTGTCCTTCAGTGCCGCGGGAGCAGCTCCTCGGACGGCCGATTTCTTCGAGTACAACTACAACACCTATGTGGACCAAGGCACGGACTACTACTTCGGCTACTCGGACAAGATGATCTCGCATGCCCGATACACCGTCCAATCGGTCTCCGGCGATCTGGCCACCGTTCGGGGTCTCGGATCTTGGACCTTCGACGGTTCCGACGGGACCCATCAATCGGGCGTCACGGACGTGACTCCGGTCTTCTCCCTGTCCACCCGTCGCTACGTGTCCGGCATTGACGTGAACGCCAGCGCGAATGCGACCGTTTGGTTCTGGGTCTCGATGCCCCTCGCGCAGGGTCAGACACTCCGGATCCTCGACGACGTCTTCACGGTCATCTCAACCGATGCAACCGTGTGGAACGGGATCATCCCGCACCGCACGGTCGAGCTCCAGGCCTCCGGAACGTACACGCGCGACGACGCCTACGGCATTTTCGCCGCGACCTACACGGATCGCTACTACTTCGACCCGGACTCCGGATACGTGGTCGCAGAGTCGTACGAGGAACGCGACACGAACCCCTCCGCGTCCTTCCGGTTCCGGGCGGAGATCTCCCTGACGGCGAGCAGCTATTCGGTGCCGCTTGACCTGATTCCCTTCGCCCTCGTCGATCTCGGCGTCCCCGCCGCGGCCGTCCTCGCGGTCGCTGCCGCGATCCGGGTTCGGAGGGGTCCGAGCCGGCTCCGGATTGGGTCGAAAGACTTCCCGACCGACGTGCGCATTCGAAAGGCGAAGAGCCCGGCGGACCTCGTCGGTCTCACCTCGGATGGCTCGCCTTTCTTCGGCCCGTTCCTCCCGCTTTTGGCCGAGCGCTCTTTCGCCGAGCACGACCCGGTGGTGCTGGCCCTGGCGGACCGGACGCTGGTCGGCTTGGCCCTCTTCGATCAGGAGTCCGCGATGGGCAGCCTGTTCGCCTCGGACGACGCGGTCGCGCGGGTGCTGATGAAACGGGTCAAGATGAAGAACTTCTTCGCCGATGCGACGATTCCGAGCGGTCTCTTGCGGGCCAAGGAGATCGACCGCTTCGCGATTCTCCAGCTGCGCAACCCGCAGCCGCGGGAGTACGACTCGACCTTGGTC
>DASWGO010000260.1:0-14786 GCA_036393695.1 Thermoplasmata archaeon | reverse complement strand
CCGGAGACGCCACTCGAGGAACCACTCGGGCTCGTTCTTCTTGCGCGAAATGAGCCGGACGATGTCCTCGTTGAGGCCCTTCGGCGCCTTGTCCTCATCGAGATCGGAGACGAAGCCGTACTTGTACTCCTGCTTCGCCATTTGCTCTTGGAGTACGCTCTTGGAAACCATAGGCGGGCCTCCCGTTTTCGAGAAGCGGAATGTAGACTATAACGTTGTTATATATATCTTTGGTCGTGCGTGCGGCGAATGACGCGCACCCTGTGCCGACGGCGTGATTCGCGGCGGAAGACTTAAGACGACGGCCCGCGTTCGAACGGGTCGAGACGCGATTCGTTTGATGGCCCCCCAGCAACTGCCGCTCACCGTCACGGACAGCGCAGTCCGGCGCATCCGCGTGTTGCGGCAGAAAGAGAAACAGCCGGCCGCCTCGCTCCGTCTGCGAATCATCGCGGGCGGCTGCAGTGGGATGCAGTACCGGATGGACCTCGCGGACGCCGCCCGGCCGACGGACATCGTCGTCGCCGAGCAAGACGTGAAGGTGTTCGTCGACCCGAAGAGCCTCACGTACCTCCAGGGGTCGAAGCTCGAGTGGGAAGAAGACCTGTTCGGCGGCCAGTTCAAGATCACGAATCCCAACGCGAAGCACTCCTGTTCGTGCGGCCTGAGCTTCACGATCTGAGGATGCGTCACAGCGCGTTCGCGAGCATCTCGGCGAGATCGACGATGCTCAAGGTCATGTTGCGTTGACGGGCCACGCCATCGAAGTGCATCTCCGCGTGAGGGCACGTCGTCACGAGGGCCGCCGCGCCGGTGTCCTCCGCCGCATCGAGCCGGCGCTGGGCGACGCCCGCGGCTTGCTCCGGAAAGACCGCGGGGAACCCGCCGCCGGCGCCGGAGCACAACGCGTCTTCGTGGTGCGGGAGGATCTCGAGGACCTTCAGGTCCCGAATGAACTTGAGGGCCTGCCTCGGAGGCTCGTAGACCTTCGCCACGCGGGACATGTGGCACGCGTCATGGAAGGCAATCTTCTGCGGGAGCGGCTTCGTGAAGGCAATCCGCTTCTCCCGGATCAGCTTCTCGACGTAGTGGGAAATGTGGAAGACGCTGTATGGCGGGTTGCCACCCCACTGCTTGTAATCCCGAGCGAAGGCCCGGTAGCACTCCGCGCACGCGGTAACCAGGATCTTCGCGCCGGTCTCTTCCACCGCGTTCACGTTGTGGGGCATGAGCTCCTTCTTCGTCGTTTCCTGGTAGCCCATCCGGGCGAGGGGCGCACCCGAGCACCATTCGTCCGATCCGAGGATCTTGTACGGCACCCTCGCGGCGTTTAGGATCTTCACGGCCGCGCGGGCAATCTGCTGCCTCTTGTAACTGGCGACACAGCCGACCCAGTAGAGCACCTCGGGGTTGGCCGACTGCACGGCCTCCGGCGGGATCCAAGCGCCTCGGGCCTCCGTCGGTTCGCCGAACAGGTTGTGCGTCTCTCGGACGTTCGTCAGGTAGGGCTCGAGCTCCTTCCGCTCGAAGCCCGACTTGACCATCCACTCCTTGACGTCGTCCCACAGCTTGTCGAACGGAATGTCCACCGGGCAGACTTCCTCGCAGGCGCCGCAGCCGGTACACTCCCACGTGTTCCGCGCAAAGTCTTCTCCGGGCTTCACCTGACGGCGCAGCAGCAGGTCCAAGGGTCCGCGCATCTCGTATTGGCGGAGGGCGAAGACGCGACCACGAGGCGAAGCGCCCTCCCAGCCTGCCTCCTGATACGCTGGGCAGACGGGGACACAATAGCCGCACATCGTGCAGGCGTGGATATCTTCCTGAATCGGAGGCATCTTCGCGAGGCGCGCCATTCGACCCACCGTTCAGGTCCGAAGTTCCGCGAGTTGCCGGTCCGCTTGGACCGCCTGTCCTTCTTCGTCCCGTGCCAGCTCCTCGAGGACGGCCTTCGCGCGGCCGGCCGTGTGAGCCGCGGACTCGCCAAACAGGGTCGCCGACTTGCGTCCGGCCTCCGCGGCAATCTCCCACGCCTTGGACAGGGAAATCTCCTTCTCAAACGCGTAGCGCGCGGCGCCGCAGTTTGGACACGTGTTCGGCATCGCCTTCGTTTCGGCCACGAAGCCGCACACGTAGCACTCGACCTTCGCGACGACGTTGATCGGATAGATGCCAGGCATCACGGAGGCGTCCTTCGCGCGCGACCCGGCCACGGTCTCGAGCCGCGCGAGCTGGTCTTTCTTGCGGCGGCCGAGTTCCTCGAAGGCCACCTTGACTCGCATCTCCGCGACCGCCACGTTGGCCAGGTCGTAAAACGTCAGCCCCTCAACGAGGGCCCCGAAAGCCCTTGCGAGGGCGTCCGATTCCTTTCCACCTTTGGAGGTCAAGTACCCGGCCACCCCCGGAAACGCTGCAGACCGCTGGATACGGGGGAGAGAATATCAAGATTTGGTACTATGAGACGCAGGACCGGGATTGAGATCAGATGCCCCAGCCGAACTGCTTCTTCGCAGTCTCGGACATCATCTCGGGCGTCCACGGGGGATCCCAGACGATGTTCACCGTCGCCTCTTTGACGCCTTGGAGCTGCTCGAGCTTCCGCTTCACGTCCTGGTGGATGTACGCGGACGCGGGGCATCCGGGCGCGGTGAGCGTCATTTTAACGTCGACCTTGCCCTCCTCCGGCTTGAGCTCGATGTTGTACACGAGGCCGAGGTCGTAGATGTTGATCGGGATCTCGGGATCGTAGCACTTTCGGAGGATGCTGATCACGTCATCTTTGGTCGCCATGTTCCGAATCCTCGGATTCTTAGGAGGGCCGTCCGATATTAACGTTCCGCTTCCGGCGCGAGCGCCTTCCGGCCCGCGAATCCGGTGTCGAGCGTGTGCCACCATCCGATCGCTCGTTCGCCGCGCTGCCAGCACAGGTATCCGACCTCATTCCCGATCCGCGCCGGAAAATCCACGAGCCCGCGGTGGATGTCTTTCAGTTCACAGCCGAGGGCGTGCACCTCGTCGACGTCCGCTTGGACCGACCGTTCCAGGTCCGCTTGTTCCTGGAGGGATTCCGCGTACGCCTCGCGCTCCTTCGCGGGTGCGGCCGCGAGTCCTTCGCCATAATACGACTCGGCGTCCTCGATGAGTTCGCGCAATTCTCGCAGGCGGGCGAGCTTCGGATCGAGTCGCAGGAAGGTCTCTTCGAGACGCGGAACCAGCGCGTTCGCCGCCGTCACTGTGAACATGCGCAACGGCGCGTCCGAGTGCAGACGGAGATTGGCCGGGCTTCCCATCGGGCTCCTCGCGGTATCTATCGTTTACGAAGGACTTTACCCTTTGCCCTACGTAAGGCGGTGGGCTTCCCGAACGGCGCGGGCCGCGGCGACCATGTTCCGCAGCTTCGACTGCGCCTCCTCCACGCTCCGGGTTTTGAGACCACAATCCGGATCGATGTAGAGCTTCTCCGGCTCGAAGATGGTCAGGGCCTTCTCGATGCGCTCGCGGATCAGGGATTCCGGCTCAATGACATGGCTGTGGACGTCGACCACGCCGAACGCGATCTCCTTTTTCAGCGGCTCGCGCTTGAAGCGATCCAAGAGGTCCAGGCCGGAGTTGGACATCTCGAGGTCGAGCTGGTCCACCGGCAGCTTGTTGAAGAACTCAAAGATCTCGTTGTAGTTCCCGTAGCAGGTGTGAAGGATCGTCTTCGCCCGCAGGCCCTTCGTCACCGTGCCGACCGCCTTGACCAGCAGCGGCAGCTCATCGAAGCGCGTCGAGAGCGCGGGCTCGTCGACTTGGACGATCTTTGCTCCCGCGGCTTCGAGGCTGAGCGCCTCCTGGTGCAACAGTTTCGCGAACGCGAGGCACGCCTCCTCCCGCGACCCGTAGAACTCGTCGAACGACCAGTCCATCATCGTGTACGGTCCGGTAATCATGCCCTTCACGGGGCGCTTCGTGCGCGCCTGGGCGAACTTGAACCAGTCCACGCTGATCGGACCCTTCCGCCGGAGCTCGTCGACGATGATCGGTTTCTTGTAGTACCGATTGCCGTAGGAGCGGACGAGACCGGAGATCTCCGTTCCGTCGATGTTCTCGGCGAAGTACGTGGCCATGTCGCCCCGGTACTGTTCGCCGTCCACGGGGATGTCGATTCCGATTTCCTCCTGGAAGTGGATCCACTCCGCGGTCGCCTTCTCCTCAAGGGCCCGAAGGCCCTCTTCCGACAGCTCGCCCTTGGAAGCCTTCGTCCGTGCCCGCAGAAGGTATTCCGGCTTCGGGAATGACCCGACGCTCGTAGTCAGGAGACCGGTCATGCAGCGATCCCCACCTTCTTCGCGGCCGCCGACAAGATTCGGAGCTTCTCCCGCGCCCGCTCGCGGGGAAGGAACTCGAGGCCGTTCGAGGGGGACAGGAACGACGACTTAAGATCGATCCGGTCTTTCAGACTCAGGACCTTCTTGGCGACCTCGGCCGGATCCTCTTTCTTCGTGTTGCGGGCGTCCACGAGGCCGAGGACGAGCGGCTTCTCCGAACCGTGTTTCGCGATCGCGGACCAGGTCGCGGCTCCCTGAACCAGGTCGAGACCGATCGCGTCCACGGGGGTTTCGACGAGTTCCTCGAAGATTTTCGAGACCTCCCCGAAATACGTGAAGAGGGTGAGGGCCGCGGCCCCCTTGCGGGCGCGAATGCGCTCGAGACCCTCGACCGCGAGCGGGAGGTCCTCCGGATGCCGGGTGAGAATCGGCTCGTCAATCTGGATGTGGGCGGCGCCTGCGCGGACCAATCCGGAAACCTCCTCTCCGAGGGCGTTCGCGAGGTCGAGGGCCAGAGGCTTCTTCTTGCGGTAGTGCTTGTCAAGCGCGAGCGATGCAAGCGTCAGTGGTCCGGTGAGGACCGCTTTCACCGCCGCGTTCGAATTCGCCTGCGCGAACTTCCATTCGTCCACGAGGATAGGCTCCTTCCACGCAACCGCACCGTGGACCACCGGCTGGCGGTAGTATGTGTTCGTGTCGAAATACCGCGCGAGGCCATTGATCTCGACCGAGGCGAGCCGGCGTGCGATGTGGCTCTGGCTGTCGTACCAAGAGATCAGGCCATCCGTCACGAGATCGATTCCGCCATCGTTCTGCTCCCGCAGGACGGCCTTGACGACCTGTCGCTCTGCGTTTCCTAGCTCCGCGGCGCTGATCTCTCCCTTGTCGAATCGAGCAATCGCCCGCCGCAAAGATTGCTCTTCGAACGTATCGCCGATCCGCGGATAATTCCCGACAACCGTGGTTCGGACCAAATGGAGCCCTCCGGGCAGTGAGGACGGAGAAGGATAATGGGAATAGTATAAAAGGTCTACAATTCCGATACGAATAATCGCGATTGACGTTCGTGCGTTACTTTTCGACTTGCTCCTCGAGCAACTTCACTTCGCCCTGGAGGTTGATGTGGTAGAACCCTTCCAGATCCTTGTAGCCGATTTCCTCCATGTGCAGGCAGTCGACTGGACATACGTCGACGCATTGCTGACAGCCGATGCACTTCGTGTAGTCGAATTCCGGGATCACGATCGGCTTGCCCTTCCGATCATTCGGACCGTCGAGCATGTCGATGCATCGGGTCGGACACTCGCGCTCGCACTTGCGGCAGCCGATGCAGACGTCCACCTCGAGGATCGGATGCTCGCCGATGCGGTTGATTAAGACGATCTCCTTGTCCGAGTTCTCTTTCGGCATCCGGAGCTCATCCGCGCGGTAGTACAGGTCCTCTCGCGCATAGTCGGCCAATTCGAATTCCTGCGTGAAGTTCCATGCGTCGGTCGGGCAGTATTCCATGCAGTTCCCGCAGAACAGGCAGTGCCCGACATCGACCGCGGGCCTCCGAATGATCTTCTTCATCTCATCGAGTTGCGCACGACTGGGATGGAGATACTCGGACGTTGGCTCGACTTCGTAGAATTCGAAGTAGATGCATTCGTTCGGACAGACTTTCGCGCAGAGCTCGCAGCCGATGCACTTGAACCAATCGATGCTGTGCTGCCCTCGAAACGCCACGGGGAGCTCGACCTTCTGATACGGATAGAGATGGGTAACGGGCTTCCGACCCCCGGGGATGAGGCGGTTGATCCCAGGCATCGTGACCAACGCCTGCTTGATCGTCGCGAGGAGCGGGCGGACCGTGCCCCCGATCGTGCCGACTTTCGGGCCGGCCTTAGCCTCGGACTTGGGGGACTTCATACGTGTACTCGCCCTTCTGCATGTCCATCAGCTGGCCCTCGCGCGCGCTGACGAGGCGCCCCTTCTTCGTCCGCACCCAGCCGGTCCGTTCCGCCTTGATCTTCGCGCTGAGCTTCAGGAAGCCGTCAATCAGGGCTTCCGGCCGCACGGGACAACCGGGGATGAAGATGTCTGTCGGGACGAACGTGTAGGATCCTTTCACGATCGAGTAGGAGTCGTAGTATGGACCGCCGCAGATCGTACACTCACCCATCGCGATGACCCATTTGGGTTCCGCCATCTGCTCGTAGAGCCGGCGCACCGCGGGGCGGAGCTTGAGCGAAATCGGACCGTTCAGGAGGAGGACGTCGCATTGCCGCGGCGACGAGCGGTAGATGACCCCGAATCGCTCGATGTCGTACCGCGGATCCGAGGTCGCGGCCATCTCGATCGCGCAGCACATGATGCCGAAGTGCAACGGCCACGTGGAGTTCCGCTTCGCCCAGTTGAAGAACTCCCCGACGAGACCCGCTTTGAGCCGCTCGAGAATGGCCCCGCCGGGTCCGCGTTTGATCGGGGCGTCGATGTTCTCCTCGATCCATTGGACGAAATCCTTCGAGCGGAGGCCGACGATATTCGCCTGCTCCGCACGCTGGATCATTCGATCTGGACCCCCGAGGTGCGGCCCGCGACCCGCTCCCGGAGCGCTCGAATATCGGGGTCGCTCTTAACCCTTCCTTCGCGGCTTCGCATCCCCGATAGTCTCCGGGCAACGGCCCGTGGTCGCAGCCCGATGAAACGAACTCCCCGGTCGGCTTAAAGCTTCGGCACCTATCACATCGGCACACGAGATTCGAGCCCGCCCCAGGTGGTCCACCACGGGTCCGACGAGAACATGACGCCGGGATTCAGGAGCCCGCGGGGATCGAGCGCTTCCTTGATCCGACGCATGACGCCGTACACCTCGGCTCCCCAAACGCGCGGCAGCGTCTCCGCACGAATCCGTCCGATTCCATGTTCCCCGGATGGCGCGCCGCGAAAACGGTCGAGCAGCGTGCGGTCGAACTCCTCTCGCAAGGCTCGCATGCGCTCGAAGTCTTGTGGGTCGGTCGGATCGAAGAACGGGCGATAGTGCGTGTTCCCGTCTCCGATGTGGCCGTAGATCCCCGCGGTGGTCCCGTGACGCTGCGCGAGGTCCACGAGGAAGGCGATGAACTCCGGCACCCGGTCGCGCGGGACGATCGGGTCTTCCACGAAGCCCCACGCTCTGCGCGGCCCGGGGCGCTGGATGATGGTCGGGAACAAGGATCGTCGGACTTTCCAAAGAGTCGATTGACGCACCGGATCGGACGCGACCTCGGCGTCCCGGCTCAACCGATAGCGAGTCGCGATGCGCCCCACCACGGCGTCCGCAATCGCATCGAGATCGCCCTCGTCGAACTCGATGAGCAACATCGCCTTCGCCGTGCGGGGAATGCCGAGCGCCTCCCGGTCGAGGAGGGCCAGGGAGTCCCCGTCGACGGCTTCCATCGCGCTCGGACCCCACGTCAGGATGTCGGCGACCGCCGGGCCGAGGTCCTCGAATCGGTCGAGGTAGAGGAGCAGCGTGACCCGACGAGCGGGGACGGGGAGGACGCGCAGGGTGACTTCCGTCACGATTCCCAGGGTGCCTTCGCTCCCGACGAAAAGAGACGCGAGGCGAAAGACGCCGCGGACGAGCGACTCCACGAGGCCAACGAGGTCATATCCGCACGAATGCTTCCGAATGGACCGGCGACTCGAGAGAATCGCGTCGCGGTGAGTCTCAATCTCCTTCTGCACTCGGCCCAGCCCTTCCGTTCGGCCGACGATCTTCCGCCATTCGGCCCCGTCCACCGGGACGTCGTGCGCCTGCAGCGACGTGCCGTCGGCCAGGAGGACCCTCAGGCCCAGGACGTGATCCCTCGTCTGGCCATACTTCACGCTGCGATATCCCGAGGCGTTGTGCCCGACCATGCCGCCGATCCGGCACAGATCTTGGCTTCCGGGGTCGGGAGCGAATCGCATTCCGCGCTCCGCGAGATACGCGTTCAACTCGGCGAGGAGGATGCCGGGCTCGACGCGCACGAACCGGCGCTCCGGATCGAAATCCAGGATGCGGTTGAATTGGGTTGTGTCCAGGATAACACCGGGACCGATCGCGGCGCCGGACAGAGACGTGCCGGATGCCCGCGGGGTGATCGGGACCTCGAGCTCGCGGCATGCCTGCAGGACTGCGCGGACGTCGTCCTCGGCTTCGGCGAACGCGACGGCTCGCGGCTGGACCGCGCACGGGCTCGCATCGGTGGAATAGGTCCGAAGGATCGAATCGTCGGTGCGGACCTTCTCCGCTCCGATCGCGTGTTCCAAGGCTCGTCGAAGGGTCGCATCGTCCGCAGAGCCGATCATCCGAACGGCGCATCAACGCCCGTGACTCACTTGCACTTTTCGCACGGACGTGTCACCGGCCGCGGGAACAACGTTTATGTCGCGCACCGCCTTCGACGGTTCGCGTGCCCATCAATCAGGATCGCCTGCGGAAGATGACGGAGCATGGGCTGACGGAGTACCAGGCCCGCGTATACCTTACGTTGTTGGACCTTGGGTCGGCGACCGCGAGTCAAATCTCACCGCTGTCCAAGGTCCCGCGGACGCGGATCTACGCGACGATGCAACAGCTCCATGAGAAGGGCCTCGTCCAGATCTTACCCGAGACACCGCTCCGGTACAAGGCCGTGCCGTTCGCGACCTACCTGCATGCCCTGGCGGACGACATGCGCTCCCGGGCGAAGCAGATTGACACGGGATTGGACACCCTCGCACGCGAGTTTGCGATCAGCGCTCTGCAGGAGCCGGAATCGCGCGGACGGTTCGAGGCGATTTACGGCCGCAAGAACGTCCGAGAGCGGCTCCTGAAGATGTACGACGGCGCGACGCGGGAAGTAATCGGCATTGGGACGACGAAGAGCCCGGGGCGAATCCTCGGCGCGTTCATGCCCGACCTCGTCGACAAAGCGAAGCAGGGGGTTCGTCTGAAGTACGCATTCTGCTTTACGCCGGAGAACCGCGACGATGTGCGCGCCCTCCTGAAGCACGCCGAGGTCCGCCATATCGACTTCATGATGCCCGTGTACATGCACGTCTTCGACGGCAAAGAGTTCCTGATGAGCCACCCGATCCCGGATGACGATTCATCGTACCGGGGCGACGACATCGCAATCTGGACCGACGACCTGGCGATCGCGGATGCGATGTCCGAGATGGCGGAGCGGATCTGGGAGATGGGGACGCCCGCGGCGGATCTTCTCGAGGAGGACCGCGGGGCGAAACGCGTCGAGGTCACTCGGCCTTGAACGTGAGGCGCTGCATGAGCCGCGTCAGGTCCGTCCTCGGCTCGCCGTTCGGGCCCGCGATCGGCTGGAGGGCGGGCGGGTGGTCCATGTACGTGGGCACGCGCTGCGCGATGCGCTCCTCGAAGGTCGGCACGTGCTCGTTCTTGTAAAACACGCCGATCGGGATACGGTCTCCCCATTCGAGCGCCTTCTCTAGCGCCTGCGTGGTCTTCTTCTCGACTTCGGACGGCTCGCGGACCACCGGGTCGTATCCCTCGTCCTCGAGCTTGTAGACGCGAGGCAGCGGTCGACCGCCCGCCGGATCCTTCCGATCCTCGCCCCCGTACCACTCCTTCGTGTTCAGGTCGTTGTACGTCGGGCAGGGCTGCAGGACGTCGAGGAAAGCGTATCCTTTGTGCTCGATCCCCGCCTTGATCGTCGCGACGAGATGCTTGATATCGTACGAGTAGCCGCGGCCGACCCATGTCGCGCCGGCCGCGAGGGCCAGCCAGATCGGGTTGACGGCCTCGTTGATGTTCGGATGAGCGAGCGACTTCGTCTGGACGCCGAGCTTGAGGGTCGGCGCGGCCTGGCCCTTCGTGAGACCGTAGACGCCGTTGTCGTGGATGATGTACAGCATGTCCAGGTTCCGCCGACCGGCGTTCACGAAGTGTCCGCCGCCGATTCCAAGGCCATCGCCGTCGCCGCTGAGGCAGAGCACCTTGAGCTGGGGATTCGCGAGCTTCACTCCCGTCGCGTACGGGAGCGCCCGGCCATGCAACGTGTGAATTCCGTACGTCTTCACGTAGTGGACCGTCTTTGCGGAACACCCGATCCCCGAGACGATCGTCACCCGGTGGGGCTCCATCTTCAGCTCGGCGAGGGCCATCTGGATCGTCCGGAGGATGCCGAAGTCCCCGCATCCGGGGCACCAATCGTTGTGGACGTCGGTCGCAAAGTCGGAGGGCTTCAGGATCTGTTCAAGAGCCACGGGTCAACACCGTCCTCTTCGCCGCCTTCCCGCGGACGACGGCCTGGATCGCGTCGTACAGTTCCGTGTTCGACATCGGGCGGCCGTTGTACTTCAGGATGAAGTGGGTCATCTGGACGCCGGTCTGCTCCCGGACGATTCCCGCGAGCTGCGCCCCGAAGTTCATCTCGACCCCGATCCGGCGTTTCGCTTTCGCGAGGTACGGGACGATCTCCGCGGTCGGGAACGGGTTGATCAGGCGAACGTGGAGGTAGCCGACCTTCGCGCCTTCGGCCCAGAGTCGGTCCAGTGCGTCCAGGAGTGCGCCTTTCGTCGATCCCCAGCTCACGATGACCGTGGGCGCGTCCTTCGGACCGAAGTACCGCAACTTGACGTCGCGCGGGATTTCCTTCGCCGCCAGGTCGAGTTTGGCGAACCGCTTCTCCATCATCGCATCCCGCACCATCGGGTCCTCCGTGATGTGTCCCCGCTCCTCGTGCTCGTCGCCGGTGTTCCAGAAGATTGTCCCCTCCTGACCCAAGAACGCGCGGGGCGACACGGGACCGTTGCTCAGGTCGAACCGCTTGTACGGATTGTCTTTGGAGTAACCGTTGTTCTCGAGGGCGAGGGCGCCCCGGTCGATCCGGAGATCGGAGAGGTCCGGAACCGGCGTCGTGGCGTAGCTGTTCGCGAGCGCCTTATCGACGAGATGGATGACCGGCATCTGGTACCGGTCCGCGTAGTTGAAGGCCAGCAGCCCGTCCCGGATGCACTCCTCGAAGTCCCCGGACGCCAAGAGAATGCGGGGGCTCTCGCCATGGCCCGCGTGGAGCGCGAACCGAAGGTCGCCCTGCTCATGGCGGGTCGGCATCCCGGTACTCGGGCCGGCGCGCTGGTACAGCGTAATCACAATCGGCACTTCGTTAATCGAGGCCCAGCCAATCCCCTCCATCATCAGGCAAAACCCAGGCCCGGACGTGGCCGTCGCGGAGCGAGCCCCGGTCAGCGCCGCGCCCGTCGCCATCGTGATGGCGGCGATCTCGTCTTCGGTCTGGACGACGAGGATGGAGGCGGCTCCCTCCTTCGCCGATCCGGCATCGCGGGCCTCGGGGCCGAGCCCATGGCCGTTCAGGTCGAGCACCTCGTTCTCCTCGAGGAACTCGCTTTCGTCCGACGCCGGGGTGATTGGATAATACGTCTGGAACCGCATCCCGCCGTACAGCTTCCCAATGGCGGTCGCCTGGCTGCCGGTGAGGAAGAGCCGCGACTCCGCCCGCGGGAGTTTCTCGAGTCGGTACGGGAACTCCGGCACGAGGGCCTTTGCGATGTCGTACGCCTTCCGCGCCCCCGCCGCGTTCATGTTCACGACCTTCGCCTTCGCTCGGAATACGTCCTCTAGGGCGCGGCGCATCATCTCGAAGTCGAACCCGAGGATGCCGAAGGAGGCGCCGACCGCGAGCATATTCACGACGCGGGAGATCTTGCTCAGCTGGTCGATCTGGAACTCGTCCGCGATTTGTTCGAGGAGGTCCTTGAATGGAATCGGTACGAGGCTCACGCCGCGTTGCTTCGAGGCGGCGAGCACGTCGTCGAGGGTCTCGCCGACCCCGCGGGAGATCAAGTACGTCTTCAGGTCGGCGGCGAGCCGCGTCTCGATCGTCGGAATGTCCGAGAGGCGCGTCTTTCCGAGCGACGGATCGTAGATGATCGCGCCATCGTCGGTGACCTCGCGGGCGTGCCGGAACAGGGTCTCCGCCTCGAACGTCGCGAGTACGTTGACGTCGTCGATGTGCGACCGGACGAGATCGGAGTGAGCGCGGAGTGCGAAGTAGGAGTGCTCGCCCATGATGTTAGAATAGAATTCGCGCTTCCCGAAGATGTGCAGGCCGCCGGCGGCGCACGCGCGCGCGAAGACGTTCGCGGACGAGTCGACGCCGCTCCCCTGCGGACCTCCGATCATCCAGGAGAGGTCGTTTACCTTCGCCGCGGAGGAACTCATCGAATCATGCCGCCCTCACGCCCAAAGGCGGGAGCCTTCTTGGGACTTTTCCAATTCCCCATTCGTGGGGAGGAACACACTGGACGTCCGGCCCTCCACCTCGTCGATGGCTCCGCGTGGTCCGAACACGAAGTGAGGGACGCAAGAGCACCTTATCAAACCTTTCCTCCAGATTCCGCGGGACAGAACTCGTTCGCGGCATTCCTACGGAGGACCTTGAGACGACGGGCCGATTTTCGGGGCGCGACCCCGCGGCAGGACGAGCTGCTCCATGAAGCCCTCCATGAACTGGAAGCGGTTGCGGAGCGTCACCTCACTGACGCCCGCGACCTTCGCGATCGCCTTCTGCGGCCGGCGCTCCCCGCATGACAGGGACGCGAGGTAGATCGCGGCCGCCGCGGTCCCCGAGGGGGACAGGGACATCGAGCTGTCGATCTTCTCGAGCTCCTTGAGGATCTTTTGGGCCTCGGCCTCAACCGTGTTCGACAAGCCGAGCCTCGAGCAGAACCGGCTCACGTAGTTCGTCGGCCGGGAAGGCGGGACGCGCAACACCAGTGTCCGCAGGAGGGCGCCATACGCTTTGCCGATCGTCTTCTTGCGGACGCCTGTCACCTGTTGCAGCTCATCTAGGGTCCTCGGGACGCCGTCGATCCGACAGGCGGCGTACACCGCGGCGGCAACAATCGCCTCGATCGACCGACCGCGGACGAGGCCCTTCTCCAAGGCCTTCTTGCAGATGAATCCCGCTTCGTCCTTTACCGGACGGGGCAGGCCCATCAGGGACGCAACGCGGTCGAGCGAACGAATCGTCTCGGGCAGGCTGCGCTCGCCCGGACGCGAGTGGCCGGAATGACGCTGGAGTTTGCGCATCCGGTAGAACTTCTCGCGCTCGCGAAGCGGGATCGTGTTGCCGCGGGCGTCCTTGTTTGCGAGGGGAATCACGGTCGTGAGTCCGGATGCGCCGGCGACGTAGCTGCGCGGAGCGCCGGTGCGAGCGAGGCGGTCATTTTCTTCGACCGAATAGGCCGACCACTCGGGACCTTCATCGATCGCCCCCTCGCTGATCACGAGGCCGCACGAATCGCAGACAAGCTCGCCGCGCGCGTAGTCGCGCACGAGGTGCTCGCTCCCGCATTCAGGGCAGACCCGGTCCTCTTCCACGACCGGTTCCGCCGGCGTACTGCTCGGCATGACCAACCTTCCGGTGGGCTTCTACTCTCGGGACTCAATTCCGCTAATATAACGTGCTTATATTATACCTTGTCATCGCTCGCAGTAACAACTCTCAGAGGTACCTCCAGAGAGGGAGTGGCCAGACCCTCCCAGGACGAAGGACGTCCTAACGTCCGGTGACGCTCGGCCATCGGTGCGTCCGAGCTCTGACCGCACCCCGGGAAAGGGACGCCGGCGGGGGCAGCGCCGGTCGGACCGCGAGTCGTCTCGGGACGGCCCGAGCCGTTCGTACGTACGAATTCATTGGCAATATTAATGCCCCCCGGGCTCTGTCGGCACGGCGGCGCATTCGAATGACGGAGTTCCGCGTCGAGAAAGACTTCCTGGGGGAGGTCAAAGTCCCAAAAGACGCGTACTGGGGGGTCCAGACTCAACGGGCGATCGAAAACTTCCCCATCAGCGGAATCCGCTTCGGCCGGCGGTTCATCTACGCGCTCGGCCTGATCAAGATGGCGTGCGCCCAGACGAACATGGAACTCGGATTGCTCGACAGCAAGATCGGCAAGGCGATTGTCCAAGCGTGCCAAGAGGTGATGGACGGGAAACTGGACGCTCACTTCCCGCTCGACATCTTCCAGACCGGCAGCGGGACCTCGACCAACATGAATGCGAACGAGGTGATCGAGAACCGCGCGAACGAGATCCTGGGCCATCCGCTCGGGGAGAAAGGCCCCGTCCATCCGAACGACCATGTGAACATGGGCCAATCCTCGAACGACGTCATCCCGACGGCGATCCACGTCGCCGCCTTGCTGGAAATCGACCAGAGCCTATTGCCGGCCCTCCGCGAACTGGAGGACAGCCTCGCGAAAAAGGCAAAGGAGTTCGATCCGATTGTCAAGGCCGGACGGACCCACCTGATGGATGCCACGCCGATTCGACTGGGCCAGGAGTTCTCCGGGTACCAGTCCCAAATCGATCACGGGATTCGACGGGTGTCCGCCGCGAGGGCCGCGCTCGCCGAACTCGCAATCGGCGGCACCGCCGTCGGTACGGGAATCAACGCGCATCCTGACCTCCCGGGTCGCGTTGTCGAG
>DASWGO010000259.1:0-4349 GCA_036393695.1 Thermoplasmata archaeon | reverse complement strand
TACGGCGCGAGCTCACATCCTCGCGATGGAACGAGGCCGGGCCGGCGGGACCTTCATCATCGCGGGTCCGCCCCATACGCTGATCGAGGCGTTCGACGTGGCAGAGCGGATCACCGGAATCCCAGCGCCCCGGTTCCACGCCTCGCCCGGTCTCCTCCACGCAATCGCCGCCCTGTCGCGATCCGAGCGGCTCCGAGATGTCGCCGGCGTGACCTATCTCGGGAACAATGAAAAGGCCCGCCGCGAACTCGGATTCGACCCGAGGCCGCTCGAGGACGGCCTGCGCGAAACGCTGCAACACGAGATGCGTTTGCTCGGAATCCGTTTCCCCGCGAGCTGATCCCGCCGCTTGAGGAATTCCTCAAATAAACGATGCGCGTTGCCGGCCCAATTCTCCGGAGGGGATGACATCCCGCATAACGAAGGCCAGAGCACCCTGTTCTTCGGACCGTGGTATCGGAAGTCTCCGTTCTTCGAGGCCACGCAGCGTGCGGGCGCGAAGGCGTACGACATCTACAATCACATGTACCTCCCGGGGCTCTACACGGATCCGTTCGAGGAGTATTGGCATCTGATCAATCACGTGACCCTCTGGGACGTAGGCGTCGAACGCCAGGTCGAGATTAGTGGGAAGGACGGCGCGAAGTTCGCGGAGCTTATCACGCCAAGGGACCTGACGAAATGTAACGTCGGCCAGGGAAAGTATGTGGTCATCACGGACGAAAACGGCGGGATCATCAACGATCCCGTGCTGATCCGCCTCGAGAAGAACCGGTTCTGGCTGAGCCTCGCCAACTCGGACACGCTCCTCTGGGCGAAGGGACTCGCCGTGAACTCAGGGATGGACGTGGACATCTCTGAGCCGGACGTGTCGCCGCTACAGGTCCAGGGACCGGATTCGAAGAACGTGCTGAGGGATCTCGTCGGCCCGGCGGTCCTCGACCTCGGATACTACTACTTCATGAGCAAGAAGATCGACGGAATTCCTGTCGTGATTACGCGGACCGGTTGGACGGCGGAAGTCGGCTACGAAATCTATCTGACGGACGGCCGTCGGGGCGTCGAACTCTGGGACCGGATCATGGAGGCTGGGAAGAAATACGACATCCGCCCCATTGCGCCCTCGGAGATTCGGCGGATCGAGGGGGGGATTCTGAACTATGGGTCCGACATGACGCTCGAGAACAACCCGTACGAGGTGGGCCTGGGCTGGCTCGTGGATCTCAACAAGAAGGCGGACTTCGTCGGGAAGAAGGCGCTCGCGAGGATCAAGAAGGAGGGCGTGAAGCGAAAGCTCGTGGGCGTCGAGATCGAAGGCCCCCAGATTCATGCATGGGCCACTGAGTTCTGGGACGTGAAGAAGAACGGCAAGAAGGTCGGCCATTTGACGGCCCTCACATACTCTCCGCGGCTCCAAAAGAACATCGCGTACGCGTGGGTCCCGATCCGTCTCGCGAAGCTCGGCACGCCGCTCACGGTCGCGACCTCCGCCGGAGAGCGCGAAGCCACAGTCGTCAAGAAACCGTTCGTCGATCCCAAGAAATCGATCCCGAAATCTTAGGCAGAGTCCATCGGGTCCGCGAGGAGATCGAGCGGTCTGGTTCGATCTCTCATCGTGAGCGGAGGATCGGCCGAGTCAGGCAAGTCGCGCCACCTTCTGCTTTGAGAGAAATTTCGTTCCCACGGTAGGTCCGGACGTGGCACCCGGCCTCCGTAAGCCGCTGCTGGGTGACCGGGTTCCCTTCGAGCATGATGCAGTCGCGCGGTGCGACCGCCAGCACGTTCGGGGCCATCGTCTCGAATTCTTCATCCGGGACCTCGACGAATTCGAACCCGTGTCCTTGGAGGAACTGCCAGAACGGGACGGGGAACAGACGCGGGTAGACCACCGCGAGGTCGTCATCCAGGATGCTGATGAGAGACATCAAATGCAGGCACGCCGCGGGGCCTTGGAAGTACGGCAGCGGGACTGCCTCCACGTCAACCCCAATCATTCCCATGGCTTCGCGGATCTGTGCCATTCCTTCGGCGTTGGTACGGAAGCCTTGGCCCACCGCGAGGACGTCGTGGTTCACCCAAAGGAGATCGCCGCCTTCGGCGGTCGCATCGCCTTGTAGGCTTGCGAGTACCGGGACGCCGACCGTCCCGAGGGCCTGTGCCATGGCGGCCTCCTCCCCGCGGCGGAGTTCTTTCCCCATCCGGAGGATGAGCGCCCCCCGGTCGGTGACGATCGCGGGATCGTGCACGAAGACTGAATCCGCCCGTCCCGGTTGCGGCTCCTCGTGAAAGCGGACCTCGACGCCGGATTGCTTCAGGAGGTCGACGAGTCCGTCGTGCTCCCTCTGAGCCGTGGCAAGATTCGGTTTCGCCTGGTAGCCCCATCGTTTCGGGTCGGCACCGCCGAATGACGCGTCCGGTCGCCGCACGAGCACCCTGCGGAGGGGGTCTGACATGCTCTGGCTTCCGTATGATACGACCATTGAAGCCAGCAAGCCCCTATGACTTCTTCTTGCTTCTGCCTCCGTAATCTTCTTGCGGCTCCGCTCCCCATTCGCGATCGGGGCGGTCATGGGAGAGCCACCCACTTCGATTCCCGATCGGTTCAATGCAGCGGCCTTCTTCGTCGATCGTCAGATCGTGGAAGGCCGAGCAGGCCGACTCGCCCTCTACCACGAGGACCGCGTCGTCACGTATGGGGAAATCTTCGAATCCGTGAACCGTGTCGGCAATGCCCTCCTCGATCTCGGCGTTCAGATGGAGGACCGTGTCCTCCTGATTCTCCTCGATGGCTCCGAATTCGTCGCCTCCTTCTTCGGCGCGATGAAGCTGGGTGCGGTGCCTGTGCCCGTGAACACCCTCATGCGTGCGGCCGACTACCGTTTTTTCCTAGACGACAGCCGCGCGAAGGTCGCGATCGTCTCCGAACCCCTCCTCGTCGAGGCGCGCCCGGCGCTCGTTCAAGCGAAGCATTTGAAACACGTGGTTGTTGTGGGGGAGGCGAAGGGTCCGCATCTTCAGTTCGAGTCATGGGTGTCGAAGGCCTCGCGGAGCCTCGAGCCCGCGGACACTTCCAAGGACGACGTCGCCTTCTGGCTATACTCGTCTGGCTCGACGGGATTCCCGAAAGGGGCAGTCCACCTCCATCACGACATGGTCGTGTGTTCGGACAGCTACGGGTTGCATGTGCTCGGCATCACGGAGCGGGATCGGACTTTCTCGGCGGCGAAGTTGTTTTTCGCCTATGGTCTCGGCAACAGCATGTATTTCCCGATGCGCGTCGGCGCTCAGGCGGTCCTGTATTCTGGGCGGCCCACAGCGGAGGCTGTATTCCAAGTCCTTGAGCGATATCGGCCCACCCTATTCTTTGGCGTTCCAACTCTTTACGCGTCCATGCTCCAGATGCCGGATGCGGAGGATCGATTCGACCTCTCCTCGTTGCGGCTCTGCGTCTCTGCGGGCGAAGCCTTGCCCGCCGACGTGTATCGGCGCTGGGTCAAGCGATTCGGTGTCGAGCTTCTCGACGGGATTGGGACTACGGAGATCCTCCATATTTTCCTCTCAAATCGCCCAGGGAAAGTGAAGCCGGGATCCTCGGGCACGCCGGTCCCCGGATATGAGGCGATCATCGTCGATGAGGAAGGTAATCCGGTGCGGCGTGGGGAGATCGGGAGTCTTCGTGTGAAGGGGGACTCGACGATGGCGTACTATTGGAATCGCCACGAGAAGACGAAAGAGACGCTCTTCGGGCCCTGGATCCAGACCGGGGACAAGTACTACCAGGACGAGGACGGCGACTTCTGGTACTGCGGCCGAAGCGACGATATGCTGAAAGTTGGCGGCATCTGGGTCTCGCCCGTCGAGGTGGAGAATACGCTCATCGCGCACGAAGCGGTCCTCGAGGCCGCCGTGGTGGGTCAAGAGGACGCGGAAAAGCTTGTGAAACCAAAGGCATACGTCGTCCTGAAGGATCCGAAAGATGCGTCCAAGGAGCTCGCGGAAGAATTGAAGGAATTCGTCCGGAACCGCATCGCACCGTACAAGAAGCCCTGGTGGATCGAGTTCGTTCCCTCGCTTCCGAGGACGGCCACCGGAAAGATCCAGCGATACCGGCTCCGGCAGGGCGGTCCTCCTTGACTCCCTTCGCGCGTCCCGAGGGGATGGAAGTCAAATAATTCAGGCGCATTCTCACGGCGGGAGAGGACGTTTCTTCATGGTCATCGAAGGCGGACAGACGACGCTGTACTTCGGCCCCTGGTACCGGAAATCGCCGTTCTTCGATGCGGCGCAGCGCGCGGGTTGCTACGGGTACGACTTGTACAACAAGATGTACATCCCGAGCAACTTCGCGG
>DASWGO010000258.1:0-4529 GCA_036393695.1 Thermoplasmata archaeon | reverse complement strand
TGTCCGATGGGTGCGGAACCACTCCAAGGTCCGCGGCACGCCTTCCTCGTATGGCGTCGCCGGATGTGGGCTTCCCGTAAGCGATCGATAGAGCGATCCATCCAGCAGGATCGGATCGTCGAAGAGGTAGGCCATCTCGTGTGCGGCGCGCGCCAAGCGGTTGAAGAGACCGACCAGACGGTACGTTCCGCGGCCGATGACAAGGACGGAGGGCTCGCCCGACCCCGCGGCCGCATAGGCGAGCCGGATGAAGTCCCTCGACACGATTGGATGTGGCCCCGGGACGTGGACCGCACGGCCGTGCGCCGCAGGCGTCCGGATGAGTTTCACCATCGCTTCGGCGGCGTCGTCGTTGAGGATGAATTCGTGGAGCGCGTCCGCATCGAGCGGCCAGCGGCACGGCTTCCCGGTGAGGGCGCCCTCGAAGACCGGGCGGAAGTCCGCGTGCATCCCACCGGGGCCGTAGACGTCCGGGTATCGCGGTAGGACGAGGTCCACGCGTCCGTCCTGGTGGGCTTGGAGGAACTTTCGTTCGACGTCGAGGCGAATCCGTCCTTTCACCGTGTGCGGTTCTTGCGGATGGTCTTCCGTCACGGATCGGGATTGTGGACGGCCGTAGACGTACACGTTGCCGGGAAAGACCAGGGTGGCGCCCGAGGCTTCCGCGGCCGCGAGCGCGTTTTCCGCAAAGAGCGGGACGACTCGCGGCCACTCGGGGTACGGGACAGTTGCCGCATGGACGACGACATCCATTCCACGGACCGCCTCGACGACGGATTCGCGCGAGCGAAGATCCGCAGAGACGACCTCAATCCCAGCCGGGAATCCTCGGATTTCTCGGCCTGGCCGGACCACGGCGCGGACCTGGTGTCCCGCGAGACGGGCCCGGCGCACGACGGCGCCTCCGATCAATCCTCTCGCACCGAAGATTACAAACCGCACGCACATCGGACGATTGCCTCGGGAGAAAAACATGACGCTTCCCACGGTGCCCGCCGCCTACGTGCACGATGCATGCACCAGCCCGCCTTATGCCCGCGAGGCGACGGTGAGCCGTCGACCCGCCTCGGTGAGGCGGGCGAGGTGCGAACGATGGGCAACGGAATCAAACTGGGGCCGCGCGCGACGATCCTCCTGGTCGTCCTGCTGGCGGCCAGCGCGGTGGGCATCTTGACGCCCACCTTGAGCAACACGGTGTCGAAAGACGTGCAGGTGACGGGCTTTGCGGTCACGGTGACCGTCGACGGCGTACCGGAAACGGTCGCGCCCGGCGACATGTTCCGAGTGACGGCGACGCTGGCGAACAACGCGAACCGACCGATCCCGGCGGTCTTGCGGATGGAGGTCCGGAACCCGAACAACACGGTCCCCAACGAACTGACCATCTACGCGGGCTGCGGCGCCGAGGAAGTCGTCTCCGGAACGCGGCTGATCTACTACATCGGCTGGCACGGACCGCTGCTCGCGCCGAAGGGCACGAGTTTCGCGGCGGGAACGAGCCTGGCCACGGTGGACGGCGCGATAGGATCGGCGGAATACTGGCCCGCGGTCCTCCACGAAATCCAGGAACGAGACCCCGCCGGGTACGCGTCCCTCGTGGTCCCGGGCCTGAACGCCTCGGCCGGGGTGCGGAACTCCGGATCGGCGCTGCTGAAAGCGCTGAACTACTACGCGATGGTGGCCACCGCGAACGGCGACAGCCCCAACCTGGCGGACTGGACCCTGAGCTCCGCCTTCTCGGAGCGGTTCGTCGCGTTCGGCGGTGCGGTCCAGGACGGCTTCTTGGTGGAGGTCCACCCGCAATCCCGCGGGAGCTTCATCTTCAAGTTCTGGGCCGAGCGACCAGATGGACTCGGGATCCCCGACCACCCCACCTACACCTGCGGGCCGCTCTGACCGGCCCGACTTTTATTTTTCCTATCGAATAGAGATAGACCTAAGGTTCATAGGTCGGCGGACCATCCGGCCGCTGCGATGGACTTTCCTCCCTTCGAGCATCTGCTGTACTACGAGAGAGTGCACGGCGCCCGTCTGAACATCTCGTACTCCAACATTCGCGAGTTCCACCTCGATGGCTTCGGGCGAAACCTGCCGAAAGACCTCGACCTGAACTGGACCTTCCGCAACGGGACACCCGAGCTGCGTCGGCTGATTGCGAGACGACACCGCACGAGCTCGAAGCAGGTCCTCGTGACCACCGGGGCTACGGAAGGAAACTTCCTGGTCAACGCCGGTCTCGTCCACCCGCGGGACCGGGTCCTCGTAGATGCCCCGATCTATTCTCCGCTCCGCGACGTGCCGCGGGGAGTCGGCGCGAACCTGATCGAGATCCCGCGAGACTGTCAGGATGGATGGCGACTCGACTTGGACCGCTGGCGGAAGTTGGCGGGACGAAAGGCGCGGCTTCTCGTATTCGCGAACCTGAACAATCCGACATCGACGGCCCTCTCCCGCTCCGACATTCGGGAGCTGGCCGATATCGCAGAGGAGTGCGGCGGCCACGTACTGGTCGACGAGACCTTCCGCGAGCTTGCGTTCGAGGACACGCCGCCGAGCGTCGCGACGTTCGGTCCTCGAATGATCGCCCTCTCCACCGTCACAAAAGTGTGCGGCCTGGGAACACTCCGCGTCGGATGGATCGTCGGGGCGCCCGGCCTGCTCGACCGATTCGCCGGGGTGAAAGACTACACGACCGGAGGCGGATCGGTCCTGGCCCAGACGATCGCGACTTGGGCGTTGGGCCGATGGGATTTCTTCCTCCGGCGGGCGAAGCGGATTCTCGACGTGAACCGCAAGATCGCCTTGGAGGCGCTGCGCGAGATGCCGGCGCTCCAAGGGGCCGTCCCCTCGTGCGGGAGCGTGATGTTCCCCCACAGCACCGTGAACGTCGCCAAAGTCGCGAGTCGACTGTTGAAACAGCACGCGACGGTCATCGCAGAAGGTCGGTTCTTCGGGGTGCCGGATCATTTCCGACTGGGACTAGGTGGAGAGACCCGAAATCTAAAGAGAGGGCTCACGAACCTTCGACGACTTTTGCATTCTGTGTCTTAGGAAAAAAGGGACACGGGGACCCGGCGACGCCCCACGCCCGTACAGACTAATCCGAGGTGGGGGCTTTCTCCGGAATCGCGGGAACTCCCCCCTAGCGTTCCGGGGGAAGGCTCATCGAGCGTGCTCCAAAGAGGCTTTCCCGGCCACTTTGAGCTTGCAGTATGTGTAGAGCGCGTCGTATGTGGGGAACTGGAGTCGCATGTTCTCGAAATCGTCTTTCGCGTTCGTTCGGAACCCGAGGGCCATCGCCTCGAGTCCGGCACCCTCGGCGCGAGGCGTCCGCGGCGCCGCGTCGGCCGTGCGTACAATCTCTGCCATGTCGAGCAGCGCCGGGTCGGTGAGCTTGTACGTCTTGATAATCGCGTCGAAGCTGCACCGCTCGTCGCCCGCTTCCTTGTAATGGAATAGCTCGGCGCCGGGGCTGTCGTACGGGATCGCACCCTGTTCCTTCGCGACGTCCAAGACCTTCTCCCGGGGCACGAACAGGAACTCCGCCTTTGAATCGATGAATTTCGCGATGAGCCAAGGACACGCGATCCGGTCCACCTTCGCTTTCTCTCGAGTTACCCACTTCATTGGAACCCTCCCGGATTCGAGTCTAGGCAGGTGGGACATGTATGTATATTTTCACGTCTTCGCGGCGCGCAGCGTTTCGAAGCACCGATGCTGCGCGCGGTGGGATCTACGGGGTTCGGAGACTGGATCGATCGGGACGGCAAACTCGTCTTCCTCGAGAAGACCGTCCGAACGGCTCCCTACGGTTTCCTCGGAGTAATCTTCGGCGTCTACCTCGCCCAACTGGGCTTCACTCCCGTCGCGATCGGAATTGTCCTGACCGCGACCGTGCTCAGCAGCGCCCTCTACACGCTCGTCATTAGCTTCCTCGCGGATCGAATTGGCCGGAAGAAAACGCTCGTCTTCTTCGCGCTCACCGATTTCGTCGCGGGAACCTTGCTCTTCGTCTCGAGGGATTGGTGGGCCCCAGTCCTGGCGGGCATCGTCGGGAACATGACCGTCGGAGCGGGAGAAGTCGGGCCGTTTCTGTCGCTCGAACAAGCGATCCTACCGAAGACCTGTCGCTCCGATCGCAGGACCCTGGCATTCAGCGTGTATAACCTGGTCGGATACGGGGCGTCTTCGGCCGGAGCGCTCCTTGCGGGCCTTCCGAACTACATCGGATACTCGCCGCTCTTCCTCGGCTACATGATCTCCGGACTCGTCGGCGCCGCGCTCTACTCCGGCCTGTCTGGAAAGGTCGAACCGGCCCCCGGCGCCGCGAAACGCTCGGCGCTCTCCCCGCGCGGCCGGCCCATCGTGGCGAAGCTGTCGGCCCTTTTCGCAATCGACTCATTCGGCGGCGGTTTCATCGGTCAGAGCATTCTCTCGTACTACTTCTATCTCCGATTTGGCCTAGATCTGTCCACCCTCGGCGCCATCTTCTTTGCGACCCAGCTCGTGACCGCGTTGTCCTTTCTCCT
>DASWGO010000257.1:0-1666 GCA_036393695.1 Thermoplasmata archaeon | reverse complement strand
TACGTCACGTACGGATACCACGAGTGCGACGAGCCGGAAGAGCTCGAGCGACGGGTGAGGTTGTGGAAGGCACACGGATCCGAAGACTCGAGGAGCGGGACATCGACGCCGCGATCGCCCTGACGGACCTCGAGGCGTGGGGATACACGCGCGAGGACTTTCGGCGGCTGCTCGCGCTCTCCCCGGACGGTTGCTTCGCCGCCGAGCGCGATGGGCGCCTGGTCGGCGTGCTCACGACGACGACGTACGACGGCCTCGCGTTCCTCGGCGCCGTGATCGTCGCGCCGGAGTTGCGTGGGAAAGGCGTCGGGAAGGAGATGATGGAGGCCGCGCTTTCGCACCTTCGCACCACGGGGGTCCGCACGGTACGGTTGAATGCATACCTCAACGCAATCCCGTTCTACGAGCGCCTCGGATTCCATGGAGAGTACGAAGTCATCCGATGGCACGGATCCATCACCCGGGGGCAGCGCGTCCGCGGGATTCGTCCGATCCGAGCCGGGGATCTCACCGGCCTGGCCCGGATGGATGCAACGTACCTCGGTGCGAACCGACAACGGCTCCTCGCCCTGCTCTCGGATGAATTTTCTGCAACGTTCTTAGTGGCCGAACACGGCGGCCGCGTGCGTGGATACATCGTCGGAAATCCGAGTGGCGACTCATGCGAAATCGGTCCCTGGATCGTTGAACCCGGATCCGGCCGCGTCGCACACGACCTCTACCGAGCCCTCGTCGATGCCGCCGGTGCATCGGAGGTCGCACTCAGTGGTCCGTCTCAGAACGGGGCGCTTCTCGACTTCGTCCGAGAGCCCGGCTTCAAAGAAGTGTTTCGTGCGCTCCGCATGTGGCGGGGTGCCAACGAATTTACGGGAGACCCCGCCGGGATCTGGGCCGTCGGAGGCCTGGAGAAAGGCTGAAGTCGATTCACTCCTTCTCGCGCACCATGACGGAGAAGCGCGTCCTCGCTCTGCTCGCGATGCTCATTGGGCTTATCGGTGGGCTCCTCATTCTCGTCAACGCCCTTGACCTCGGGCGAGGGAACCTCGACCTTAGCCGTCTCTTGAACACCGGCATCGCCGCTCTCCTTGGGATCGCGATCCTGGTGGGAAGCCTGTTCATCTACCGGGGGAAGTACAGCTCGGGCGGAATTATCAACATCCTATTGGGAATCGTTGCCCTCATCCTGGGGGTCAGCCAGACCGGCGGCATCCTCGCCATCGTCAGCGGTGTCATCGGGCTCGTGGCGACGGAAGCCGGTCACCCGTGAGGCTCAGATCCTCGGTCCGATCAACTGCCAGAGGACGAGCCCGAGGATCAGGAACGCAAACGTGTAGCTCACGCCGCGGACGATCCGATCTCTCTGCTCCGTCGGAATTCCCTTTCGCAGGCGGGATACGAGTCCTTCGATCCCATCTTTGAACAGGTATCCGCCATCGAGCGGGACGGCGGGCAGCGCGTTCGTGGCGCCGAGCATCAGGTTGAGCCAGAACAGCCAGTACAACGCGTTCGCGAACAGCCAGAAGACGGGAGCGGGAATCACGGCTGCCGGCCCTCGGATCTGATAGAAGTGGGTCGCGGGATCGTCGATCGGGGAGTAGCCGGAGAAGGGCAGCGACACGTACGCGAGGATCGACCGGGACACCCCACCAAACTTGTCCGGGTTCGT
>DASWGO010000256.1:0-2456 GCA_036393695.1 Thermoplasmata archaeon | reverse complement strand
CAGGTCGTCTCCACCTTGACCGCCGCCTTGGTTGGCCTTGGGGTGTTCGCCCTCGGAGCGTTCATGCAGACGGCCGCCATTCGCCGGAAGCGCCAGGCCCATGCGGCTACGGCCATCGCGGCTGCGCCGCCGCCCCCGCCGTCGAGTTAGCCCTCTGATCACACCGGTGTACGTCATCCGTTCAACCTTAAACAAGGTTAACTCGCGAAGTTCATAGTTGGGTGCCCGCCTGGTCCCCGTCGGATGAAGTTCCGCCTGGACCGCAAGACGCCGTTCCCGCGAGATGCGGTCTTCGCGTGGTGGACGGACTTCCGCGAGGACGACCACCGGCACCCCGGATCTCCCGCGGACAGCACGCGCACCATCCTGGGGCGGACCGGGAACGAGGTCTGGTTGCGGGACCGTGCGACGCGACCGATGCGGGTCACGATTGAAGAGCGTGTGTTCCTCAACCCTCCTCTCGGTTACGCGGTCGATGCGCGCTATCGCGCCGCGGACGTCCGGTACACCTACCGCTTCGACGCGGAGGGCGACGGCACCCGGGTCACGCTCGACGTGGACGTGCGACCGAGGCACATCGGTTGGATCGTAATCCCGCTCGCAACCCCGTGGTGGTGGCGCTACGCGGAGCGCGACCTCGACTTCCATCTCGACCAGATGACACGCGAATTGGGAGGCCGAGCATGACGGTGGCTCCTAGGTCCCCGGGGCTCGCCCTTGCACGACTTCGTGGATCCACTGGACGAGCTTCCGGTACGCCTCGTGTCCCTTCGAAGTCAAAGCGACGCGTTCGTGTCCGTCCGATGCATTTTCCAACGACACGAGCCCGCGCCCCGCCATCCAGTCCAAATAACGGCTGAACACGTCGTAGTTCACGTTGGCGGCGACTTGGAGGCGCGTCTTCACCATGGGCGAATCTTCGCGCCAGAGGGATTCCAGGAGACGCGCGACGACGTACAGGTCGGGCCGGTCACCGTGCGACGCGCCGGCCACACGTCACATCTCCTCGAGGAATCGGTCCATTCGCGCGCGCAAGGCTCGGACATGCGCGTCCCAGGCCGACTTGGATTCGGCGAGGCGCGCGTCCTCTCGCCGTCGCCATCGATACCAGATCCACGCGGTGATCCCCGCAAGGAGAGCGGCGATGCTTGCCCAGATCGGGACGAGGGAAAGCGTTCCGAACAGGGCGGCATAGATGGCGTTGACAATCATCGAAGCGCAAAAGCTCGTGAGGACGAGCACGACGAACGCGGTCCCCGGATCGGCGCTCAGACCGGCCTTGCGCTGGGCATCGAGCCAGTCCGGGACTTGAGTCGACGCGTCGAGAAGCAGTTCGAAACTGCTTGCCGACCCCGGCTCGGCAGCGGTCCGGGCCATCTCTCGGCCCATCGCGTCGCCCAAGCGATCCTTCCATCCGCGGTATCGCGAGATTCGCGGGCCATATCGACGTCGCATAGCCGCGAGCAGCGCGCCTCCCGTGAGGAAGGCCGCGCTCGTCGCGCCAATGATCGGGGTCTCCCAGCGCCCGGTGACAAGATTGAGCCCGTTCAACGCGAGGAAGAGGCCGATGAGGAGGACCGTCCAGAGCACGAACGCGCCGAGCACCACGAGGACTTGGGCGTCTGTGTAGGCTTTTCGCTGGGCCTCGTACGCCTGCTCCGCCATGTGTAGGCCGGATGACAGACTCCCGACGAGCAAGCCGCGCACCTCATCGTTGGCCGACGGGGTCGAAGCCGCTCCGGAGGCCGTCATCGCCGACAATCCTCGGACGCGCGCGAACCGCCGCGCCCGCCAGGCGAGAGCGACCGCCAGGGCAATCGCGGGCGCGCTCCCGATCACAGAGACGACGAGGAAGGCGAGCAACGCCCACCCCGCGAGCGTCGGACGGACTTGATAGGAGAGCACCGCGCCTGCCTCCGTGATCCGCGATCGGAAACGAACCGTGGACAGCGCGTTCACTTGGGCCAAGACCGCGTCGGGCACCGCCGTCGTCGACACGCCTGCGGTCCGAAGGGTCGAGGACAACGCCTCCCGGACGTCCCCCGGGGACCGCGGGCTCGTACCGATATCCACTTCCCGGAGGAAGACTGCCGGGAGGACGGCGAGCGCCGCAACGACAGGCACCCAAAGGAACCACCACGTGGGGAGGTTCACGATCAGCGGGATGGCCGCGAACACCAGGACGGTGAGGAGGATCGCCATCCCGTTCTGGTAACGCTCCCCGCGCATGATGGCCTCCTCTCGAAGTATCGTCGGGGCAGTTAGAAAGGACTTACTCCGCGGCGATACGTGCATCTCGGTTAACAATGGCACTTTCACCGACCTCTCCCCTCCGCCCCGGACTTTATATCGCCATCTCCATCGAATCCCGGGGAGGATTCCATCGCCCTCGCCGCGGAAGCCATCGTCGTCCCGGAGGTCCGCGTCGAGACGCGTCCGGCCCTCACGACCCTGGT
>DASWGO010000255.1:0-1595 GCA_036393695.1 Thermoplasmata archaeon | reverse complement strand
CCTGCGGCGTCGTCCCGGTCATCTGCGCAATCGCTTCGCGCGCCGCGCGCACCGCAGGATGGTCGGCCCCGAGGCGCGCCCCCTTCGCGAGGGCAGCCTCCGCTTCGCCGCGTTGACCCATAGCCGCCTGGGCTCGGGCCGCTCCGGCCCAAGCCTCGATGCGCTGAGGTTCGAAGGAGGCCACCTTCTCGAAGCACTCGAGGGCCTCCGTGGGGCGATCGTGATTCAGGAGGATCTCGCCCTTCACGAGCCACGGTTCCGGGTAATTCCATCGAAGGGCGATGGCGCGGTTGTAGTATTGGATCGCCGCGCCCCAGCGGCCTTTGCGCTCGAGGAGCTCGCCTTTTCGAAAGAGGATGGGCGCGTTCTGCGGGTCGTTCCCGAGTGCTCGCGTGAACTGGGCTTCGGCGGCATCCGCATCCCCGAGGTCGATGAACGTGTCCCCCAGGCCGAGGATGGCGCGCGGGTCGTCCGGGGCGATTTCGAGGATTGCATGAAAGAGCGGGACGGCCTCGTTCGGATGTCCGTCCCTCCGCAGCTGTTCCGCCTTCTGCACGACGTCTCGTGATTTCGACGGGTCGAGACGGAGCGCCTCGCGCAGCGCGTCGACTGCGACGGAGAGCCGGCCAAGCCCGAAGAGAAGGTTCGCGCGCTCGTATGACGCCTGCCGGTTCCCGCGATCGACGTCGAGGATTCGCGTGTAACACCTGAGGGCCTCCTCGGGACGGTCGAGGAGGACGAGCAGCTCGGCTCGGTCGAACCAGACGCTCGTCTCCTCGGGTCTCGACCGGAGCAGGCGGTCGTAACACTCTAGGGCGGCGTCGTAGTCGCCTTCTGCGACGAACGCCTGCGCCTCCTCCCCGAGTCGGCTGGATCGTCGCTCATCTTCGAGCTCGCCCGGCGCAAGCTCCAGTCGAATCGCGCGGGCCAGCGCGTCGGTCACCCCTTTGCATTGGGTCAGCGCCTTCTCGTCCGCACCGGTCAACGAGGCGATGTCGGGGAACGCGGTCGCAATGACATCGGCCTGGGATGCGGACATGCCCGGGATCGCCCCGAGGAGCCGCAAGACCTCGCGCCGAGCCGAGTCCTTCTCCAGTTCGGCGAGTCGCTCGGTCGATGCCCGCGCATGGGCCTCGACTTGTTCTTCCTTCGAAGCGATGGCTCGTTCGCGGACATGAAGCAGCTCCTCCTTCGAGAGGAGATCCTGCGTGCGGGAATGGACGAACGCTTCCGCGTCCGCTCGTTCCTTTTCCAAGGCGCGTCGGGTCTCTTCGAGTTCAGCCCGCTGGGATGGGTCGACGAATGCGTCCTCCGGTCCCGGTCCGGGCTCCGGTTCGGGTTCCGGCACGGGACCGGGCGCGGGTTCGGGTTGGGGAAGCGGAAGGGGAGGCTCCGGCCGCGGGACCGGATTCGGCGGGACCGGCTGAGCCGAGGGCAGGGCCACGTCTTCCTCGGGCAGGTCGAGGTCTTCCAGCTCCTCGAGGGCCGGTTCGGACGGGGCTTCGGGGACGGCGGGTTCCATCGAGACCTCGAGCAGCGACGGTTCAATCGGGGGTAACGCTTCCGGCGGTTCCCGGGGCGCAACTTCCGGCTTC
>DASWGO010000254.1:0-11365 GCA_036393695.1 Thermoplasmata archaeon | reverse complement strand
CCCAGCGCCCCGGTTCGCCATCCGGCTCGCCTTCGACCCAGAAGCCGCCGATCGTCATGTCGTAGCCGTGGGTCGGGTCCATGGCCACCGTGCAGCCTAGCTTCCTCCGGTACGTTCGGGTCGTCCAGCCGGGTTCGTGGTTCCGAGACCACTCCCGACGTTTCAGGGCCAGGACGACCTCGAGCCACTTGACGCGCTCGGCGGGCCGACCTCGAGAGATGCGCCGCAGCTCGTCGGCGACGTAATCGAGGTCCGTCCGCGAGAGACTTGCCGCGCCGTCGTCGCCCGTGTGAGAGTGGAAACCGCCGAGCACCGCATAGCCGACGTCCAAGTTCTCGATCGCGCCGCGCGCCCGCTGGAAGGCCTTCTCGTTCCCGTGGCCGACCCAGTTCGGCTTGCGGTCTTCCGTCTGGAGCGGATACGCAGCCCGCAGGACCGTCACCTCGCGCGGACGCTGCTTCATGAGCCGGGTCCCCCGGTTGCCGACGAGGAATCCGTTCGTCTCGCGATTGTACGCCTCGACCGCGGACGTGACGAGGCCGACGAAAGCGCCGCGTTCGACAACGATATTGTCCATGGCGGGAGCCTCCCTTGAGGGGCCAAAGAAACGCAACCGGCTCTATAAGAAAGTGCCGTCCCCAGTCTCGCCAATTCGTCTGGCTCTGATTCTGACGGTTTCGCCTCGACGTCACGGCCTCCGAGGCCAGAAAGGAAAAATAAGGTCGCGAGGATACGCGCCGCGGCGGGAATGAAGGTTTTTGCGACGGAACTCCGCGGCAAGACCGTCATGACGGAGGACGGGCAGATCCTAGGGGTCTTGGCGGACTTCCTGGTCGAGACGAAGACCGGTCGGATTCAATCGCTCCTCGTGACCCCGGCCGAGACGGTCGAGACGCGCCTCTTCAAGACGGATCCCGAGGGACGACTCATCCTCAGCTTCCGGTCGATGAAAGCGGTTCGGGACGTGATCGTGGTGCAGCTCGCGGATTGACCGCGGACTTGAGGCGTGCCGTGGCGAACCTCACTTTCTACGGCGGCGTCGGCGAGATCGGCGGGAACAAGATCCTCGTCGAGGACCGCGACGCACGGGTATGGCTCGACATGGGCGCGCCATTCGACCTCGGCGAGCAGTACTTCGTCGAGTTCCTTCAGCCGCGAGATCGATTCGGCCTCCGGGACTACTTCGCGTTGGACCTGATGAAACGGATCCGCGGCCTGTACTCGGCGGAGGCGCTGGACCCGACCGACATGGCCTGGGAACCCCCCGCCTTTTCGTCGATTTTCATCACCCACGTCCACTACGACCACACACAGCAACTTCGGTTCGTCGACCCGAACATCCCGGTCCACCTCGGGGAAGGCGCGCGGACGATCCTCGAATCGCTAGACACGACGGCGCGGGCGCCGTTCCTGAGACTGGGGTCACATGCATACCAGACGTTCCGCTCTGGCCAAGGGACGACGGTCGACGGCCTCGAGGTCGAGCCCATCCATGTGGACCACAGCGCCCCTGCGGCGTACGGCTACCTGGTGCACACAAGCGAAGGCACAATCGCGTACACGGGCGATCTCCGCCACCACGGGCCCAAGAAGGCCTTGACGGAGGACTTCATAGCCGCGGCGGCCGCAGCGAAACCGGTGGTCCTAATCACGGAAGGCACGCGGGTCACGCCGGACGATCCGCGGGGAGCTCTCACGGAGGCCGACGTAAAGGCGGACGCCATCCGGCTCCTGACGCCGCTCAAAGATAAGCTGGCCATCGTCACGTTCCCGGGACGCGACGTGGACCGGATCCGGACGTTCTTCGAGACCGCCCAAGCGGTCGGCCGCAGGTTCGTCGTGAACGCAAAGACGGCTCACCTCCTGCTGACGCTCCAGAAGGACACCCATATCGAGGTCCCCGACGTCACGAGGGAGGGCGACCTTGTCCTGTTCGACCGGCTCATGCGTAAAACCGACCCGTGGGAGAAAGAACTGCAGACGAAGTTCAAGGATCGCGTCGTCACCGCAGAACAGATCGCCGAACGACCGGCCGAGTACCTCGTGCAGCTTGATTTCTGGCACCTCCCGGAGCTGATCGACTTGCGACCGCCGGAAGGGTCCCCCTTCATCCACTCGAAAAGTGAACCGTTCGAGGAGGACGACGTGAACGACGCCGTGCTGCAACACTGGCTCGAGCGATTCGGGCTGAAGAGGCACCAGCTTCATGCCTCGGGACATCTCAGCGAACGCGAGGTCGGCGAGATGCTCGAGACCATCGGTGCAAAGATCGTGATGCCGGTCCACACGGAGCATCCGGAGCGGTTCACCCGGCTCTCGCGCCGCGTGGTCCAGCCGCGGCGGTTCGAACCGATGGCCGTGGTGTAGTGGCAGGCGACCGTCTGGCGAGGGGGACGCTCAGAGGATCTCGAGGGCCTTCCGTGCGAAAGTCAAGTAGCCCGTGTGCCCCAACGGCGCGAACGAGGGTCGCACGCCGACCTCCCGCACTTCCATCTCCCGTTCGATCAGCTCAATCGTTCGGACCTCAACGAATGGACGTTGCTTCATCGCGACGACCATCTCTTTCACCTGCTCCATGTTTGGCGAGAAGCTAGCGAGACTACCGCCAGGCTTGAGAGACGTCCAACACGCCGGCACAGCGGACCACGGGTCAGGGATATCCATCAAGATCGAGTCGATGTCACGCTCCGGGATCTCCTTCCGGATATCTCCCACGCGGAACACCACGATCGCCTCAAGGCCCGTGGCAATCACGTTTGCCCGAGCGACCGTCTGCAAGTCTGCTCTCAAGTCGTAGGAGACGACGACCCCGGTCGGTCCCACTGCCCGAGCAAGGGCTACGGTCAGCGCTCCCGATCCGGAACCCGCCTCGACCACCCGCGCACCGGGCTCTATCTCGGCGTTGTAGAGTATCGAAGCGATGTCCTTGGAGGCAAGGACCTGAGGGCCACGCTGCATGGTCTCCGAGAAATCGCGTCGGGAAGCGCGGAGGACGAGGAATGTCTTCCCTCCGACCGTTATTCGTCGACCGATGCTGGTGCGGAGTTTGCCGGAGTCAAAAGTGCCCAGGTTCGGGACTTGAACCATCCCTTCGCCGATGGACACGGCGTGCTTCCTGCCTTGTGCGTCCAGCAGGATGAGGAGCTCGTTCACGGGAACGGATTGCTGGCGCCGGACTAAGGACTTTGCGGCCTCAGGAAGAGGCCCGCCGACGGACTAAATACTATGATGGCATTCTGAGACAGTGACATCGCGCTGAGTGTGATCGGCTGTCTTTCCGTTTCCCGCGACCTAGTCGGGATGTTACCGTCGTGCTGTTGGCGATTGCCCTCTCAGTCATCGGCCTCAGCCCGATCTATGGCATTTCCGTCCTTCAGTTCCTGATCAACGGTTTCGTCGTCGGGAGCATTTACGTTCTCGGAGCGACGGGCCTCTCCTTGGTCTTCGGCATCCGAAAATTCGCAAACTTTGCTCATGGTGAATTGATGACTTTCGGCGCTTACATGGCGCTGTTGGTGAATGTGGCTTGGGGCGCCGACATCCTCTGGGGTTTCGGCTTCGCAATCATCACGACCGCAGGAATCGCGATGGCGATGGAACTGCTCGTGTTCCGCAAACTCGCGGGCAAAGGTCCGGTCCCGGCTCTCGTCGCTTCTATCGGCATTACGATTTTCATCCAGAATGCACTGAACCTGGCGTTTGGCACGAGCATCCAGATTTACAACATCAAAATCGCGGTAAACATCGACCTGTTGACGTTGAGCGGGGTTTCGGTGCTTTCGATTAATCCCCTGAAAGGGATTGCAACCTTGATCGTGGCGATCGGCCTAATCTTGTTCCTCCACATCCTGCTGAGTCGCACGACCCTCGGGACCGCGATGCGGGCGACCGCGGACAACCCCGATCTCGCGCGGGCTAGCGGAATCAAGATCCGGAACATCATCCTCTGGACGTGGGCAATCAGCGGCGGGATGGCGGCGGTCGCCGGGGTTCTCCTGGCGATTGTCACAGATGTGCGTCCGGGGCTCGGCTTCAACATTCTGCTTTTCGTGTTCGCCGCCGTCATCATCGGAGGGTTGGGCTCGCCGTACGGGGCGATGCTCGGCGGGTTCGTCGTTGGAATCGCCGGGGAACTCGCCACGGCGTTCTTGGCCTGGCTGGGTCGCCCGACGGTGGTCGGGCTCGGGAACGCGACCGCCTACGCCCCGATCGTCGCGTTCCTGATCATGATCCTGGTCCTTCTCGTGCGGCCATCAGGCCTCGTGGGCGGAAAGACGGCGACAGCGGCCATTACCCGCAGAAGATTTCGCCTCGCGTTTCTCGCCCGGAGGGGGACGTAACCCGTGGTCGAGATTTCTCCTGGTCTCGTGGAACTGGCGAACTTTCTTGTACCAGCGAGCATCTTTGCGCTGATGGCTCTAGCCCTCAATCTCCAGTGGGGCCACACCGGGCTCTTCAATGCCGGAGTCGCGGCATTCTGGGCAATCGGAGCGTACACCGCCGCCATTCTGATGACGCCGTACGATCCCGTGAGTGCCCAGTATCCGGGTCACCTTGGAGGTTTTTCCCAGCCGTTCTTGATCGCGGCCTTCGCGGCGATTCTGCTTTCTGGACTGGTTGGCCTCGGAATCGCGATTCCCATCCTCCGGTTGCGGGCCGACTACTTTGCGATTGCGACTCTGGCCCTCTCCGAGATCATTCGCATCCTGCTCGACAACGCCGATTCCCTGACGGCCGGCACGATCGGAATCAGGCTGATTCCGCGCCCCTTCGGGACCCTCGTCCTCGGCAGCCGTGGCCTGTCCGACCTTTCGGTGGCCGCCTTGGGAGTCACCGCTCTTCTGCTGACCTTGATTGCACTGGAGTATCTCACGCGTGCACCATGGGGGCGGGTCCTCCACGGCATTCGGGAAGACGAAGAGGCCACCTTGGCCCTCGGGAAAAACGTGTTCTCGTTCCGGTTGCAAGCTTTCGTTTTGGGATGCGCAGTGTTGGGCCTTGCGGGCGCGATTTTTTCGACGTACCAGGGATTCATCGCCCCGAACGAGTTCGACCCGCTCGCCACCTTTGGAATTTATGTCATGGTCATCCTGGGCGGGAGTGGAAACAATCGAGGCGTCATCTTCGGCGCATTCCTCTTCTACGGGTTCGACTGGGTATCAACCCGGCTAAAGGATTATCTCCCGACCGACATCCAGGAAAAGGTCCCTGCGCTGCGCTTGATGGTCATTGGGGCCCTCCTGGTCGTCCTGGTGCTCTACCGGCCAGAAGGAATTTTCAAGGAAAGGAAGCGAATCTATCCGCCGGTGGGATGACCGTGGAGCCGCCAGGGGTGCCAATCCTAGAGACCGAGAATGTCGTCAAAGCCTTCGGGGGAGTGCGCGCGCTCGATGGGTGCAGCCTCCGCGTGCGCGAAGGCACCATCACCGGGTTGATCGGGCCCAACGGAGCCGGAAAATCGACCCTCTTCAATGTCATCATTGGGCTCTTCGAGCTCGACGAAGGTGCGATCCGTTTCCGGGGGAAGCGCATTGACGGACTCCCTCCCTATGAACTCGTGGGGAAAGGCATCGTAAAGACGTTCCAGATCCCGCGCGAGCTGCGGAACCTTACGGTCCTCGAAAACCTCATGCTTTGCGCCAGGGAAGCTCCCGGGGAGAATCTTGCGAATCTTTTCCTTCACGTCAGGGGAGTCCGAAGACGAGAGAGGGAAAATCAGAAAAAGGCGGAGGACCTCCTGCGTTTTGTCGGTCTGTACGGCCTCCGCAACGAGTACGCAAAAAATCTGTCCGGCGGCCAGAAGAAGCTCCTCGAGCTAACGAGGGCCCTCATGACGGACCCAACGACGATCCTCCTTGACGAGCCCGTGGCGGGCGTCAACCCCACGCTGACGGTGAAAATCCTAAGTCTCATCGAGCAACTCCGGCAGCAAGGGAAAACGTTCTTTCTCATCGAACATGACATGGACGTGGTCATGAACCGGTGCGACTGGATCGTCGTCCTTCACCAGGGGAAGAGGCTCGCGGAGGGGGTCCCCGAGCAGATCAAACGCGACTCACGCGTGGTCGAGGCGTATCTGGGGGGCTAGATGGCGATCCTGGAGGCCACGGACCTCTACGCCGGTTATGGCGAGACCGAAATTCTACACGGTGTCACGATGCGCCTTGAGTCCGCAGAGTTCGTCGCAATCATCGGCCCGAACGGAGCGGGCAAGTCGACCTTGGTCAAGACTCTCATCGGCCTGCTCAGGCCCTCGAAGGGCCACATACGGTATGACGGGCGCGAAATCACTGGTCTCGACCCGGCGGCTTTGGTCGTGCAGGGCTTGGCGTATGTGCCCCAGTCGTACAACACCTTCCCGAGCCTCACCGTGCGCGAGAACCTCGAGATGGGCGCGATCACGCGACGACTGGGCCTTTTAGCCCGCGGGAATCGGGCTCTTACTTCTCTCCTCACTCCCCGCCGTCACGATGAAGGACACGACCCGTCGGGCACGCGACAATCGAACCAACCGCCTTCCCTCACGAAACAGCAGTTCGACGAGCGAATCGAGGAAATCGCTGGCATCTTCCCGAACCTCAAGGCAAAGATGGGCGCCCAAGTGAGCATGCTCAGCGGCGGAGAGCAGCAGATGGTCGCCCTCGCGAAGACGCTCGTGATGGACCCCAGAGTCATGCTGATTGACGAGCCTTCAGCAGGCTTGGCGCCGCGCCTCGTTTCGATGATTTTCGACAAAATCCGGGAGATTAATGAAAGCGGGGTTGCAATCGTCCTCGTCGAGCAGAACGCTCGGAAGGCGTTGTCCCTCGCGCATCGAGCGTATGTCCTCGAGGCCGGGAAAAACAAGTATGAGGGCCCGGGCAAGGCCCTCTTGGACGATCCCGACGTGGGTCGGCTCTACCTCGGAGGCTGACGGTCCCTCATGCGAACCGGGTTGACGCGATCCATTCGACGGGTTGGGATCGCGCGTCGAGCTGGCCCACGGGGGCGGGCGGCGCCCCGAGCATTCCGATAACCTGGGTCTCGTTGAACAAGGCAACAGTCTTGATCTTGCCCGTTTGGTTGATTCCCCAGATTCCATATCCGCTCAGCGGGTCCCCGAATTGGTCAAGGTTCACTGCGCCGGATGCGCCCTCGTAGTTGACGTCCGCCGACTGGTTCAGCAATGGGAGCACCGTCTTCCACTGTCCCCCAACGAATACCGTCCCGGGCGGTCCGGATACGGCGCGCATCTGGTCTTTGATCGCCGACCCGACCGATGCATGGGCTCGCTGAGCGGCGGCCGCAATCAGATAGACCGCGTCGTACGCGTTCGCCGTGAACAGCCCCGGATCTTCCTTGTTAAATCGGGCCGAGTAGTTCTGGAAGAATCGGGTGTACAGATCTCCGACGACGCCGAGGTAGGCGCCCGGAGCTGATCCTTGGAACGACTGGGAGACGCTCAGCGGGATTCCTTGGGCGGTCAGCTTGTCGACGAAGCCCGCTTGGTCGAGGACGCCTTCCGAGAAGAGTATCTGCACACCCCGCCACGCGGTGTTCGCGTACCAATCCCGCATGACATTCAAACCGTCCGTTGGATATTCCGCAATGTAGACGGCCTGCGGGAGCGTTGGCGTGAACAGCGCCTGCAGATCCGAGGAGTAACTCGTCTTGCCTTCGGTGAAATTCGCGCGGGCTGTAATCGTTGCCCCCGAGAACGAAGCAAACTTCGTTGCAAAGACACTGGACAGACCCCGACCGTAGGGGTTGTTGTTGCCGATGGCAGCCATTGACCGCCACGTCCTGTTGTACGCCCAAGTAGCCGCGACGACACCTTGTAGTGCATCAGAGGGTGCCGTGCGGAAGAAGTAGCCACCCGTGTAGGTCGTGTCTGAGAAGACGGGCGAAGTGCACGAGGCCGAAACTTGGACAACTTGATTGGGTCGGGTCACCTCGAGAACAGCCGCGCATTTCCCCGAACCGACCGCGCCGATAATCGCGTCGACGTGATCCGTCGTAATCAGCTTCCGCGCTTTGTCGGCCGCGACGGAATCGATTCCTTGATCGTCCTCAAGGACGTACTGGATAGGCTTTCCTAATACCCCGCCGGCTTTGTTGATTTCTTCAATCGCGAGTTGAGCGCCCTTGTAGTTCTTCGGTCCGAATACCTCGAGGCCACTCGTCCCGGTCAGGCTCATGATGATGCCGATCTTGAGGATTCCGTCTTCCTTGGGTGGCGCAGGCGCAAAGAGTCCTCCCAGAAACGCGGCCAGCACAACGACGACCACCACGACTACGACCGCGACGGCAACCCACAAACCTCTCCCCTTCGAGGCGGCTTTCGCGATCTCCCCCGAGGGTGCCTTCTCCTCCTCCATAGTAACCCCGCGGCGACATGTTTTGACATGGTTTAAACGTTCTGGCATCGGCCAAATCTTGACAAAACTTAGGCCAACGTTCGAACTTGCGACGCGAAACTCACCCGCTTACGACTGGAGCAGGAATCCATGCGGTGTGGGGCTCAGAGCGGGCGGTCGCGCCGGTATATCACGTAGCCGACGAGTCCGAACACCGGGACCAAGAACACGATGGCGAACCAAAAGAGGTTGTTCATGCCGCGAATCCGGGCGTCCTGGTACACCCACAGCGCGATGAGCAGAAAGGCGACGTAGAGCGCGAGAAGGAAAAGCCAGAACCCGACCGGGGAGCCCGACGCGGTCGCCTGAAACGGGATCGCGATGTCTCCCAGAACGACGGGCATCTCGCTCACCCTACGACCCGGTCTCTGTCGCGCGGCATTCCCGCAAGCAATATTTATATCATTATGCGCGAATTCGTAGAATCGACGGGAGGGAGACTCGTCTGGCCGAGCTGACCACGGGCGCCCTGCTGCTCGTCATCGGCGTCGCCTTGTCGGTCATCGGAATCCTGTTTCCCGTTTCTTTGCATCGGCATCCCTCTCCTGATCGTCGGGGTCATCCTCATTATCGCTGAGGGCGGGCAGGTGACAAAGGCCCGGCCGCCGATGTACCCGCGTACCCGGCTCCCTATGGATATCCATGGTACGCGCCGCCACGCCTCCTCCCCAACTGGGGGACGCGGGGAAGCCTCCCGCCGCAGGGACGGGTCGCTTCTGCACCAACTGCGGCTCGCCAGTCGCGGCCGGGATCTCGTTCTGCGCGAACTGCGGGACCCGCCTCGTAACGTGAGCCGCCGCGCGATGCCTTTATGGACGGACAGTCTTCTCCGACGCTCGGTGCCGCCGTGAAGAGTTCGGAGGTTTCGGGTTTCTACAAGAAGAGCCCCGAAGATCGCTGGCAAGTCATCCGATCGTTCGGAGAGCTCTCGGACGCGGAGATCGAGACGATCCGGAACACGGGGGCGTTGAAGTTCGACCAGGTCGACCGAATGATCGAGAACGTGGTCGGCGCGATGCCGATCCCCCTCGGGATCGCCGTGAACTTCCGGGTCAACGAGCGTGATTACCTGGTCCCGATGGCGATCGAGGAGCCGAGCGTCGTCGCGGCGGCCTCGAACGCGGCTCGGATGGCCCGGGAGCGGGGCGGGTTCTCGGCGAGCACCTCGGGTCCAATCATGATCGGGCAGATCCAGCTCGTCGGGGTCTCGGACCCCCACGGGGCGCGGATGACGATCCTCCACCACCGAGACGAGATCCTCTCGATCGCGAACGAGAAGGATCCGATGCTCGTGAAGGTCGGCGGCGGCGCGAAGGACGTCGAGGTCCGGGTCGTGGACACGAAACGGGGACACATGGTAATCACCCACCTGGTCGTCGACTGCCGCGACGCGATGGGGGCGAACGCGGTGAACACGATGGCGGAGGCGGTCGCGCCGCACATCGAGGAATGGACGGGCGGCCGCGTCTACCTCCGGATCATCTCGAACCTCGCGGTGCGGCGCCTCGTTCGCGCCCGCGCCGTCTTCGCGAAAGAGGCCATTCGGACCGACGACATCCCCGGAGAGGACGTCGTCGAGGGCATCCTGGAGGCGTACGCGTTCGCGGATGCGGATCCGTTCCGGTGCGCGACGCACAACAACGGAATCATGAACGGGGTCGATGCGGTCGTCGTGGCAACCGGGAACGACTGCGGGCCATCGAGGCCGGGGCCCACGCGTACGCGGCATGGAAGTCCGGCGGGTACCGCTCCCTCACGTCGTGGGAGAAGGACAGTCACGGAGATCTTGTCGGGACGATCGAGCTGCCGATGGCGGTCGGCCTGGTCGGCGGCGCCACCGCGGTCCATCCGACCGCGAAGGCCAACGTCCGCCTGCTCGGGGTGAAGACGGCCCAGGAACTCGCGGAGGTGATCGCCGCGGTGGGGTTGGCGCAAAACTTCGCGGCCCTCCGGGCGTTGGCGACGGAAGGCATTCAACGCGGGCACATGTCGCTCCATGCGCGCAACGTCGCGGCGACGGTCGGGGCCGTCGGCGAAGAAGTTGATCGAGTCGCCGAGATTCTGGTGAAGGAGCGAAAGGTACGGATGGACCGAGCGAAGGAAGTCCTCACCGAGCTTCGGTCGCGAAAGTCCAAGTGAGGAATATCCTCGGGCGGAAATATTCGCATCAGGGTAGAACAGCTCAGACCAATAATATACGTGCCTGCGTCGATACCGGTGATACTTTTCTACGAACGACCGAAAGGGCGATTTTCCGTGTACGGAATCGCACGAAGATCGCCGCTGACGGTCGTAAATATCCATGCAGACCGATAAAAGTCAAGGCCTGCCCGATTGTCTCTTGCCATCTTTGAGCGATGTTTATCGTACATCAATGCGTCAGACTTTCGTCCGACCGGCAGTCTTTTTTAGTTTGACGCTTCTACGCGCCGCGGGATGGGTGCACACGGTTCGCGTCGCGATCTACACTAGGGTCTCCACCGAGGACCAAGCCAAGGAGGGCTTTTCCCTGGAGGCGCAGCGCGAACGGCTGGAGGCGTACTGCCTCGCTCGGGACTGGTCCGTCGCGGCCCGCTACACCGATGAAGGTCATTCCGGCCGGAACATCCGCCGTCCGGCGTATCAGAAGATGATGGCCGAACGGGACGCGTGGGACGCGTTGCTCGTCATCAAGATGGACCGGATCCACCGGAACTCACGGAACTTCATGGAGATGATGGAAAACTTGGGGGAGTGGAGGAAGGACTTCGTGTCCGCCTCCGAGTCTCTCGACACCTCGACCGCGATGGGGCGCTTCGTCATGGACATCATCCAACGGATCGCCCAGCTCGAATCCGAGCAGATCGGCGAACGCGTGAAGATGGGGATGACGCAAAAGGCGCGAGTCGGCCCTGGCATCCTCGGATTCCATCCTCCTCTCGGTTACGACGTCGCGCAGGGCCAGCTCGTCCCGATCGAGGCCGAGGCCG
>DASWGO010000253.1:0-7054 GCA_036393695.1 Thermoplasmata archaeon | reverse complement strand
TGTTGACCGAGTCCGAGTAATCGGTCGGGAGTTCCGTGTGGTTGTTGTTGTACAGTTCCGCCTTCAGAGTGTGAGGCCCCACACTCCAGCCGGTGACGACGAACGTCGTGTCCGGGGTCGCGGCCTTGTAGATCTCGTTCGTGCCCACGACATCGAAGACGTGCATGTGGCCCTCTCCGGTGAGGTTCCACCCACCGAAGTCCAGGGCGGACATCGTGAAGTTGGAGACCGCCACGCGGAGCCGGAATCCCAAGCTACTGACGCTTAACCCGTTCGTCGGTTCCAGGATCTTGATCGACGGGGTGCCTGCAATCACCTGTATCGAGTCCGCGACGATGGGCACGACGAGCCCGTGATCGTTGTAGTGCAGTTCCGCCTTGAGGGTGTGCGCCCCGGGGGTCAGACCGGTGAAGACGAACTCGGTCAGCCATGTCGCTCCCTTGTACACGCCGTCAACGAAGTAGTGAACGTGACCGTGATCCGTGATGTTCGTCCCGCCATAGTTTTGCTGGTCCAAGATGAAGCGGCCGCCGACTTGGACCACCATTTGGACACCCAGGCTGCTTACCTGGGCCCCGGTTGCCGGCGAGGTCACTTTGATCGTGTAGCTCGCGGCCGAGCCGGGGTTCGCAGCGAACAGCGGGACGACGAATGCCGACAGCACCAGCGCAAGACTTAGAAACAACACCTTCCTCATCGTTTGCCCCCTGATTGAACCGGGTCGGTCCAGCCAGGGCCCCCTTAAGACCATTTTCCCAAAAGCGGCTCTTCATTTCATGACCCGTTTGCCGACAACCGCTCTCCCAATGAGCCCTGTCCTCTCGCCGGGCGATCCAAACAGGCACGGCTCACTCATCCGGGACGCAGTCGCGACAAAGTCAGGTCCCTTGCTCCTCTAGGCAGCAGTTCGTCACGACGACCCCCTTCAACGTCTTTCGAACGGTGATTGAGTTCGATGTTCGGTTTGTGACCTCGAGCTCGCCGAACCTCACCGTTTCCTTCGCGCGGATACGGACTTCGGCCCGTTCCTTCCTCGCCATTCAACAGAGGGAACGTGCCGAGTCGAATAAGAACCCTGCGGGCACGGTCTCCCCACGAGGAGCGACCTGGTCGTGGACAGCCACGGGAACGACTTCCTGTATCTCCTGGCGCTTTACCTCTAGGCGCCAAGGTGGTCCGTCAAATCGCCGCGTTCACTATGGGCTCGGCATTGGAACGCTCGGCGACTTCCCCGATCGGGAGCCGACGGTCTCGGACGGAGGCCTGATGAGGATCGCGTTCCCAGGGTCCCAACCCACTATTACATGCGAGCCAATTGGAATCGATTGCCCGATGTCCACAATCGGAACGCGCGAGATGAGTCGCCCGCCGAGGTCCAATTGGATCGTAACCTTACTCGACAGCCCCACGTAGACTTCGTCGGCAATCGTCCCTTCGAATCGGTTGGCGCAACCATCCGCCGCCGACCCGACGCGGACCTTCTCGGGCCGGACGGAAAGGAACAGCTCTTCCCCCACCGTGAGGCCTTCTGCCGGCGCGACGAACTCCAGTCGATCGTGCTTCATGAGCGCGCTGTTGGGTCGGAGCTCCGCCACGGTGGCTCGTATGATGTTTGCCTCGCCGATGAAGCCCGCGACGAACTTCGTGGCAGGTCGCTCATAAATCCCGTGGGAGTCTCCGATCTGCTCGATCCGCCCTCGGTTGATGACGCCAATGATGTTCGACATCGTCAACGCCTCCTCTTGGTCGTGCGTCACGAAAACGAAGGTGATGCCGAGCGTGCGTTGGAGCTTCTTCGTTTCCACCTGCATCTGCTTCCGCAGTTTGAGGTCGAGCGCCCCAAAGGGCTCGTCCAACAGGAGGACCTGCGGCTCGGTGACGAGGGCGCGGGCCAACGCGACCCGCTGCCGTTCGCCGCCGCTGATCTGGGTGATTCGTCGCTGCCCGTACCGCTGGTGGGGCAGCGCGACGAGATCGAGCGCCTCCTCGACGCGTTTCGCGATGACATCTTTCCGGACCTTCCGCATCCGAAGGCCGAACCCGATGTTTCCCGAGACGGTCAGATGGGGGAACAGGGCGAGACCCTGGAACACCATGCTCGTGTCGCGTTCGTACGGCGGCAATCGGGTCACGTCTTTGCCACCGATGAACACCCGACCTTTCGAGGGGCGCTCGAGACCTCCAATCATGCGGAGGATTGTCGACTTTCCACTGCCGGAAGGCCCGAGGAGGGTAAAGAAGGAGCCTTTTTCGACCCCGAACGACACACCCCGAACCGCGACGACCGAATTGTCGAAGACTTTCGTCAGGTCGCGAACTTCCACGTCATAGGTGGCCAGCGGGGCACCTCCCGTTGTCGCGATGACCTCGGTGGAATCCCGGTCGCGAGGTTCGGCGCGACGTCGGCATGTGCATCGACCTCCGTCTACCCATCATCAGCCCGACGGCGCCGGCACGAGCTCGATCACGGGAGCCGAGTCGAGGGGAAGGGCACTCGTGCCCCAGTCCCACGGTCCCGCAATCGACATGACGTTCCCGCTGGAATCCCATAGGGCGTACGTCCCGAGCGGTGTGACGGAACCCAAGGCGAGCGTCGCGTTGAACATGACGTAGTGACCGATCTTGTTCGTCGCGTCCCAACTGGACTTGACCGGATCGATCCAAGGAATCGGCCCGCGCGGCAGGACGAGCGTGAGGCTGTGGCCCACCGCGAGATCCCACCGGGCGGGTACCGTCATGTATTCGTACGGCTGGCCGTAGGCATAGCTTCCCGGCGAGAGGTGCACGGAAGTGCTTCCCTCGTACCACCGGAGCTCGGAGTTCGGGTACTGGGACGCGGCGGGACTCGCGGCACCGGCCGGCGGGACATAGTCCATGAGCGTCGGTTTGAAGACCCAAGCTGCGACGTCGTCGCCGGTCTTCGGGAGCCCGTCGGGGCCGGGCTCGCCCCACGCGTTGAACTGGTACTCGCTCACGGCCTGGTAGTCCAAGTTCATCGTGGACCGAATCGTCGCTTGGATCGTCGCGTTCTCGCACCAACACGTCTCCATCGGGCTCCAGCCCGCCGGCGGGACGGCACCGTAGGGAAGGGTCGCGTCGCAATTCGCGAACGTCGTGTTGATCCATTTCTGGCAGACGGCGCTCTGGTAGCTCGCATTTCCCCAGTAGAACCAGCGGGCCTGGAGGACGTCGTAGGCCCACCCGGTCAGGAACAGCGCCACGCGGGTCTGCCCCGTCGACGGGTCCACGGTCCCGTTGAGGTCCGTCACGTCCGTGGAGTAGTAGTACTGAAATCCGTTGTACACGTCGTACTTGCCGTTCCCCAGGTTGTAGAGCCAGCTCCGGTACGAGGCCTCGAGGGGTCCCGACCGGTTGCCCGGAATCGTGTTCGCGTACCACCACGCCTGGGCTTGGGCCGGCGTGTCGCTCGCCGGTACACCGAAGATCCGCTTTGATTCCTGAAAGTCCATCGTGGCGTTCCCGCGGAAAAGGTAGCCATAGCCGTCGGAGTAGGACGTGCTCACCTTATACGGCGTCGAGGACCAGTAACTCAGCGCCCGCGGGCCCATGTAATCGAAGGAGGCGTTCAGGAAAATGTACGACGACGCCGTCGGAGCGATGGAGTAGTTGAACACCGGCAGCATGACCGGTTGCCCGACAGAATAGCCGGGATGGTTGCGCACCTTCGCGTCGAAGTGGTAGAGCGTGTACACCCACGAAGGATTCGTTTCCGGAGAGGGAGCGAAGAGCACCCATGGATAAAAGTCGAGGCAGGGTGCCCGGTCCTGGACGATCACGTCCCCGTACGTGTTCTTCCTCAGCGGCCAGAAGTCCGCATAAGGGCAACTGGCAGTGAAGAACCGGTCGTACAGGATGTCGACCGTCGTGCTCGCCGCGCTGACGTACCGTTGCGCCGTCCCGGTCGATGCCCCGTCCGAGACCGTGAGGGTCACCGTGTACCGACCCGGGGTCTGATAGGTGTGCGTCGTCGATACGCCAGTCCCCGTGGCACCGTCGCCAAAGGTCCACGCGTAGGATTGAATCGACGGATGTCCGGTCCCGCCCACGGAGCCGGAGGCATCGAAGGACGTCGTCATCTGATTCTGGCGCGCAATGAAGAAGGCGAACGGCTGCGGGCTCGCCGGACTCCCGGAGAAGAAGGCAAAATAGGAAACGGCAACGATCACGGCGACCGCGATGATGGCGGCAACGATCTTCACGAGCCCCCGCCGTGATTTCGCGGGCTGGGCCGCGATCTCGGGCGTTTCTTCTTCCTGCTCCGGCGCTTCCTCCTCCATACACACCCTGATCCGATTCTCGTACGACTACGTTTGAGCTGGTGGCAAGCCTCGAGGAACGGCACGACGGTCGGCCGCTTCAACGCTGGGAGTCAAGCTCGGACCTCGCGGGGAAGGGAACCGCGACAAGAGCATCCGCCCAATCATTCACGAACGCGCTCGTCACGAGGAGCGATCCGGCGAGCGAACCCCCGATCGTTGCCGACGCCCCCGGGACAGCCAATCTCGATGTCCCCGGAGGGTCGGGAGTGAAGAAGATCGACGGATAGGGCCAGACCGCCGGATACTTACCCGGGCCGCTCGAATCCGGACCGCCCGTGTTCGTGGGCCCGAAGACGCTCCACGTGGTCGCAGTCCCGTTCCACAGCGCGATGCCTCCGAGCGACCCCGGGAACGTGAAGTTGTACTTGAGGGGGGCGAACACGCGGGCCAAATCCCCCTGCGGATTCGACGGGATGGGCGAGGTGTTCGGATTGTAGAACACCACGTTGCCCTTGGGGAATTCGAAGTTCCACATCTGCCCCGCCTTCAGGTTCCACGTGATCGGGACGTAGTCGAACGACACGTTCTGTGCATAGTTCCCGGCTCCGGCTGTGGTGTGGATGTAGTTCTTGCCCGCGTAGCGCGCCAGCTCCGTCGGGTGATTGTTCGGAGCGATGTAATCCGTGAGGACGGGCCACCACGTCCAGGACGGGACGTCGTCGGGCGGATTGGCCTCTCCCGCCTGGGTGCGATACTTGCCGTCGGCGCCCGGGAACGAGCCCGCCTCGAAGTGATACTGCAAGACGGTGTCCAGGGAGAAGCTCAGGCCGTTCGCGTCCAAGGCCGCGTTGAAGTCCATCTCCTCGAACCACGCCAGTTCCATTCCCCACCAGCCACGCGCCTTCGTCGAGTCGAGATAGTTCGCCTTATACGACGTGTTCCCCCAGTAGAACCACCGAGCGAGCAGGACCTCCGTCGCCCAGGCCACGTGCGAGATGTAGACGTGCGTCACGCCGGTGCTCGGATTGACCTGGCCGACGACCTCCGTGCAGAACGGCGTATAGGCATATTGGAAAGAGCTGTAGACATCGTACTTCCCGTTCCCCTCCTTGGCGAACCAGCCGCCATCCGCCGGATTTCCGTTGGTGTTCACGCCGAACCACGTTTCCAGGGCTCCGAAGTTCGCATACCCCGCCTTCGTGTTGGCATTCCACCACGATTGGGCGTTCGCCGCGGTGTAATTGAGCGGCATGCCGAAGATCCGCTTCGACTCCGCGAGATCCGTCGTCACGTTGATTCGACTCCAGAGGATGAACCCGTCGAAGCCGGAACTGGCGAGGGTGGAATCGTAGACACCGCAGCCCTGGGAGCGGAGCGCCTGGTCGGTCGGGGAATCAAGGTACTGGAGATACCAGTTGATCTTCAACTGCTGGCCGATCGGCGCCGCATAGTTCCGCACCGGCAGGTAGACGGGCTCGGTGAGGTTGTACCCGGAGGCGCCGACCGCCGTCGCGTTGAACCGGTACGGCGCGTAGACGAGCGGGTCGTTACCCGGGTTGTTCCAATGGACGTTCCCGGGGAGCGGATACCAGTTCGTGTACGGATAACTCTCCGACGCGGGGAGGCTCGGATTCGCGTTTGTGGCGCAAAGGGGCCTCCCGGAAACCAACTGGGTCCCCGACGAGGCGTTGAAGCAGTTCGCATCCGGCGGAATGTCCCCGTACGTGCCGATCGTCGTACGGTAGTCCCACCACTGACCGTAAGGCACATTGAAGAAGTCATAGAACCGGTAGTCCAGCGTCGAGGCCGCGACGGACACGTAGTGGGCCGTCGAATTCACGAGGTTCGTCGCGTCGGTGACGGTCAATGTGATCAAGCGCGCCCCCGAGGCTGCGTAGTCATGACTGGCCGTGGGCACGCCGTGAGTCTCGGTGGGTGTACCGTCTCCCCAGTTCCATGTGTACGTCGCGATGTTGTTGTTCGGGTCCGTCGTCGCGGACGCGTCTACCGCGACGTGCATCAACGTCCGCGTGACGTCGAAGAAGACCCAGGGCGGCAACGGAGGTTGTTGGACCCAAGCGACCCGGCTCGCTGCACCCGATAGCGCTGGCGTACCCGAGTCCCACACCTTGAGGGTGATCGTGAAGTTCGTGTCCGAGGTGTACGTGTGGAAGGCCCCCGAGACCGTGCGATTTCCTGACCAAGACCCGTCTCCCCACGTCCAGTTGTAGGCCACGATCGTCCGCCCAATGGGGCTATACGAACCGCCGCCATCCACCGAGACCGTCCGCGTATTGTTGTCAATCGTCTGCGTGAAGAGAGCCACTGGGGGCACGGCACTCGTTGTAACGAGCACGTTTCTGGAAAACGCCCCCGACAGGCTGTAGTTGTCGTGTACGGTTAGGCCGAGGATCACCTGCACGTTGTTGTAACTGGACGCGTAGATGTGGTACGTCACGTTCACCGCAACACTCGAGGTCGAGCCGTCGCCCCAACTCCAATCGTAGGAGACAAGAACTCCGCCGGCATTGTTCGAGGCCGAACTGCCCGCATTCACCCGGACGTAGATTTGAGATCCCGAGGAATTCATCTGCTTGACCGCGTAGTCTGCGGTCGGTGGGACCAGCGCGATGTGCTTTTGGGCCGTGCTGTTTGCGGCCCCGTACGGGTCGGTGACGTTCAGCCGAACGGGATACGTTTGTTCGAAGGTGTTCGCGTACGTGTGAGCGGTCGTGCCCCCCGACCCGGTGCCTCCATCGCCAAACGTCCAGGCG
>DASWGO010000252.1:0-3496 GCA_036393695.1 Thermoplasmata archaeon | reverse complement strand
GATCTTCTCGAACCGAGACTGGACGGCCGGCATCCGCGTCGGCCCTCCGACCAAGATGACGTGATTGACGTCCCGGTACTGCCATCCGGCGTCCTTGAACGCCTGGCGAATGGGAGTGTCAAGACGATTCAGCACGGGCTCAATCAGTTGCTCAAGCTTCGCCCGAGTGACCTTCTTCTCCAGGTGGACCGGCTGTCCGGACTTCTGGGCGATGAACGGCAAGTTGATCGTCGTCTCGGTCGCGCTCGTCAATTCGATCTTCGCCTTCTCGCCGGCGTCGCGCAGCCGCTGCATCGCCTGCTTGTCGGTCGAGATGTCCACGCCGTGCTCGGCGCGGAACTCGGAGGCGAGCCACTGGATGATCGCGCTGTCCATGTCCATGCCGCCGAGCTGGGTGTCCCCGGACGTCGCGATGACCTCGAAGACCCCTTCGCCCATCTCCATCAGGGTCACGTCGAACGTCCCGCCACCCAGGTCGAGCACGGCGATCTTGCCTTCTCCCTTCTTGTCGAGGCCGTAGGCCAAGGCCGCCGCCGTCGGCTCGTTCACGAGCCGCAGGACGTCGAGGCCGGCAATCTTGCCGGCATCTTTCGTGGCCTGTCGTTGGTTGTCGTTGAAGTAGGCCGGCACCGTGATTACTGCCTGGTTGACGGGCTGGCCGAGGAACGCCTCCGCGTCCGTCTTGATCTTCCGGAGGATCATCGCGGAGATCTCCTGCGGGGTGTAATCCTTCCCTTCGATCCGCACCTTGTAGTCCGTCCCCATCTTCCGCTTGATTTGCATCACGGTCCGATCGGGGTTGAGGACCGCCTGGCGCTTCGCCGGTTCACCGACGAGGATGCCGTCTTTCGTGAAGGCCACGACGGACGGGAACATCTTCCCGCCGTACGCACTGCCCTCGGCGCTCGGGATGATCCGTGGCGTTCCCCCTTCCATGTACGCGGCCTCGGAGTTGGTCGTGCCGAGGTCGATTCCGATGATCTTAGCCATCCGTTTCACCTCTGTTCTTGACGACGATGACTTGAGCGGGACGCAAGACGCGGTCGTGGAGCCGATAGCCCTTCCGCACGACCGACTTGACGGCGCCGTCCTTCATCTCCGGATCCGGCACCTGCTCGATGCAATCCATCTCGTACGGGTCGAAGACCCGCCCCTTGGACGGAATCTCCTGGAGGCCGACTTCCTGGAGGACTTTCACCAGGTTGTCCCGGACCATCCGGACGCCTTCGCCCGCCTTTCCCTCGAGCGCCGCGACCGCGGCGTCCATCTCGTCGAGGACCGGCGGGAGCCGGGACAGAAGGAGCTCATGGGCGAACTTGACGACCGTCTCGGCGTCTCGGTCCACGCGCTTGCGGTAGTTCTCGAACTCCGCCTGGAGATACTTCAGCTTCGTGAGGAGCTCTTCATTTTGGCGGAGGAGCTCGGCGAGCTCATCGTGGGGCGCGGCCGTTTTCGATTCGTGACCGGTGGAGTCCTGCGCCTCGTCCTCGTCCTGGAGCGCGCGAGACCTCTCGCTCATCTCAGGTACCTCTCTTGAATCGGATGCGATGGGCCCGGATTCGGCGGAGGCTCACGTCGAGCACGCCGTTCCGATACGTCACGCCGGCTGCGTCCGGTTCGACCGGCTGGGGCAGCTCGATCTCGCGATGGAACACCCGCCCTTCTGCGTCGAGCGCGTGGACCGTCAGCAGCGTCTGGGTCGTGGTGACTTCCAAGGTCTCGCGGGACGCGCCCCGTAACTCCAGCGTGACGTAGATCCACGAGGAGTCGACGACGATCTCCGGAGTGGGCTCTCGGACCAAGCGGCTCTCGTCCGCAATGGGCAACGGAGGTCCGAGCGCAGGGGGGTTCGCCCCACCTACTGCGGGGAGACTCCGGTGCGCGTCGAGGCGCCCGACGATGCGGTCGATGGCGTCGGGGGAGCGGTCCTCCCCTTCGCCGGAGGGTTCCGAGACCATGGGGACCTCCGGGGCCCCCGGAAGGGGCCCCTCAGAAATCTTCGCCTTCGCCCCCACCGTCGCCGCCTTCGCCGCCCTTCCCGGCGCCCGGGCCTGCGCCCCCGCCAGACCTGGCCGCGATGACGTCGTCAATCCGAAGCACCATGACCGCCGCGTCCGTCGCCGAGGAGATCGCTTGGCTCCCGACGCGGATCGGCTCGATCACGTTCTCTTTCTTCATGTCGGAGACTTTGCCACTGAACACGTTGATCCCCGCAGTCTTGTTCCCCTTCTTGTGTTGCTGGCGCAGCTCGATCAGGATGTCGATTGGGTCCAAGCCCGCGTTCTCCGCGAGGGTCCGTGGGATGACCTCGACGGCGTCCGCGAACGCCTCGATGGCCATCTGTTCGCGCCCGCCGACGGTCGACGCGAAGTCCCGAAGCGCCAGGGCGATCTCCATCGCGCTCGAACCGCCGCCGGTGATGACCTTGCCGTCCTCAATCGCGACCGCGACGACGCTGGTCGCGTCCTCGAGGGACCGCTCGAGCTCATCGACCACGTGCTCCGTGCCACCGCGCAGGAGGATCGAGACCGCCTTCGGGTTCTTGCACCCCGTCACGAACGTCATCTGATCGTCGCCGATCTTCTTCTCGTACACCTGCTTCGCAAAGCCGAGATCGTCTTTCGACAACTCGTCGAGCTTCGTCACGACCTTGCCGCCGGTCGCCTTCGCGAGCTTTTCCATGTCCGACTTCTTGACCCGGCGCACCGCGTAGACCTCTGCCTTCGCGAGGTAGTGCTGCGCGAGGTCGTCGATGCCCTTCTGGCAGAAGATCACGGTCGCGCCGCTCTTCCTCACGATCTCGACCATGCGCTTCAGCATCGCCTCTTCCTCGTTGAGGAAGGCCTGGAGTTGGGTCGGGTCCGTAATCTCGATCTTCGCATCGATCTCGGTCTTCTTGACCTCGAGGGCTGCGTCGACGAGGGCAATCTTTGCATCCTTCACTTCGCTCGGCATCCCGGGGTGCACGCGTTCCTTGTCGACGATGATGCCGTCAACGAGTGTCGTGTCCGCGATCGAACCGCCTTGCTTCTTCACGATCTGAATATTGTCATCGTCGACGAAGTACGACGCGTCGGCGCGCTGCTCGGCGACCGTCGTCACCGCCTTCACGGCGATGTCGGCCAGGAGCTCCTTGTGGCCGCTGGCGGACTTGGACGACATCGAGGTCATTCCGACCTTCTTCAGGGTGTCGAGGTCCTTAATCGAAATCTTCGACGCGACCTTCTCGAGAACCTCGCGGGCCTTCTCCGAGGCCTGGCGATACCCGGCCGCGATCACGGTCGGATGGATGTTCTGGTCGATCAGGTCCTCCGCCTTCTTGAGCAGCTCTCCCGCCAAGATGACGGCCGTCGTGGTGCCGTCGCCGGCTTCCTCGTCCTGGGTCTTCGCGACCTCGACGAGCATCTTGGCCGCGGGGTGTTCGATGTCAATCTCCTTGAGGATCGTGACGCCATCGTTCGTGATGACGACGTCCCCGAGGCTGTCCACGAGCATC
>DASWGO010000251.1:0-2039 GCA_036393695.1 Thermoplasmata archaeon | reverse complement strand
GATCTTCTCGAACCGAGACTGGACGGCCGGCATCCGCGTCGGCCCTCCGACCAAGATGACGTGATTGACGTCCCGGTACTGCCATCCGGCGTCCTTGAACGCCTGGCGAATGGGAGTGTCAAGACGATTCAGCACGGGCTCGATCAGTTGCTCAAGCTTGGCCCGAGTGACCTTCTTCTCTAGGTGAACCGGCTGTCCGGACTTCTGGGCGATGAACGGCAAGTTGATCGTCGTCTCGGTCGCGCTCGTCAATTCGATCTTCGCCTTTTCGCCGGCGTCGCGCAGCCGCTGCATCGCCTGCTTGTCGCTCGAGATGTCGACGCCGTGTTCGGCGCGGGACTCGGAGGCGAGCCACTGAATGATCGCGTTGTCCATGTCCATGCCGCAGAGCTGGGTGTCCCCGGACGTCGCGATGACCTCGAAGACGCCTTCACCCATCTCCATCAGGGTCACGTCGAACGTCCCGCCACCCAAGTCGAGCACGGCGATCTTGCCTTCTCCCTTCTTGTCGAGGCCGTAGGCCAAGGCCGCCGCCGTCGGCTCGTTCACGAGCCGCAGGACGTCGAGGCCGGCGATCTTGCCGGCATCTTTCGTGGCCTGCCGCTGGTTGTCGTTGAAGTAGGCCGGCACCGTGATCACCGCCTGATTGACAGGCTGGCCGAGGAACGCTTCCGCGTCCGTCTTGATCTTCCGAAGGATCATCGCGGAGATCTCCTGCGGGGTGTAATCCTTCCCGTCAATCCGGACTTTGTAGTCCGTCCCCATCTTCCGCTTGATTTGCATCACGGTCCGATCGGGGTTCAGGACGGCCTGGCGCTTCGCCGGTTCACCCACGAGGATCCCGTCTTTCGTGAAGGCCACGACGGACGGGAACATCTTCCCGCCGTACGCGCTGCCTTCGGCGCTCGGGATGATTCGCGGCGTTCCCCCTTCCATGTACGCGGCCTCGGAGTTCGTCGTGCCGAGGTCGATTCCAATGATCTTAGCCATTTGTTTCACCTCTGTTCTTGACGACAATGACTTGAGCGGGACGCAAGACGCGATTGTGGAGCCGAAAGCCCTTCCGCACGACCGCCTTCACGATGCCGTCCTTCATCTCGGCGTCGGGCACCTGCTCGATGCAATCCATCTCGTACGGGTCGAAGGCCCGCCCCTTGGCGGGAATCTCCTGCAGACCGACTTCCTGAAGGATCTTCACTAGGTTGTCACGGACCATCCGGACGCCTTCCCCGGCCTTGCCTTCGAGCGCCGCGGCCGCGGCGTCCATTTCCTCGACGACCGGCAAGAGGCGCGAAAGCAAGAGCTCGTGCGCGAACTTCACGACCGTCGCGGCGTCCCGGTCAACCCGCTTGCGGTAATTCTCGAACTCCGCTTGGAGATACTTCAACTTCGTCAGCAGTTCCTCGTTTTGACGGCGCAGTTCGGCGAGTTCGTCCCGTGCCGCGGCCCCGGTCGATTCCGGAACCGTGGCGTCCTGCGCCTCGTCTTCGTCCTGCAGGGCCGGAGATTTCTCGTTCATCTCAGATACCTCTCTTGAATCGGATGCGATGAGCACTCACCCGACGGAGGGTCACGTCGAGGACCCCGTTCCGATATGTGACATTGACCGTGTCCGGCTCGACCGGCTGGGGCAGCTCAATCTCGCGATGGAAGACCCGCCCTTCCGCTTCGAGCGCGTGCACGGTGAGCCGGTGTTGGGTCGTGGTGACTTCCAAGGTTTCACGGGATGCGCCCGGGAGTTCGAGGGTGACGTAAATCAAGGATGCGTCCACGACGACTTCCGAGACAGGTTCCCGGGTCAGATGGCTCTCGTCGGCAACGGGCGAGGGGGGCCCCAACGCGGCCGGGCTCCTCCCTCCCACCGCGGGGAGACTCCGGTGAGCGCCGAGGCGCCCGACGATGCGGTCGATGGCGTCGGGGGAGGGACGCTCCCCCTCGCCGGACGGTTCCGAGACCATGGGGACCTCCGAGGCCCCCGGAAGGGGCCCCTCAGAAATCTTCGCCTTCGCCCCCATCGCCGCCTTCGCCGCCCTTGCCGG
>DASWGO010000250.1:0-4176 GCA_036393695.1 Thermoplasmata archaeon | reverse complement strand
TTTATGCCTCGGCGAAGACGGGCGAGAACGTGGAGGTCCTCTTCCGTCGCCTCGGGACCATGGTCCTCCAGCGCGAGGGCATCGCCGTCGCGACGTGAATCAACCGGGAGAACAGCGCGCGAATCGTTAAGTAGCCAGCGTCGAAGTCGGGCCGCGGTTCCGGGCGAGGACGTCGGATGACGAAGCAGAAGCGGCTGAAGTCGAAGGTGTGTCTCGTCGGGGACAAAGCGGTCGGCAAGACGTCGTTGATTCGCCGGTACACGATCAACATGTTTGACGAGGGATACCTGACGACGATCGGAACGCACGTGACGAAGAAGGAGGCCCGCATCCTCCTGCCGGAATACGATCTCCTGGTCGACATCGACATGATGGTCTGGGACATCATGGGCGAGAAGGGATTTCGCGAGCTGTTGAAGGATGCGTACTTCTACGGGGCCAATGGCATCCTCGCGGTGGCCGATCTCACGCGACGACGGACGCTCGACAACCTCGACGACTGGATCGATGGCGTCGAGGACGTGGTCGGAAAGGTCCCGATCTTGATCGCGGTGAACAAGTCAGACCTCGTCGCGAACGCGCGGTTCCGCGAGATCGACGTCGGGGCGTTCGCGAAAGCGTACCACGCCGAGTTCTTCATGACGTCGGCGAAGACGGGAGAGCGCGTGGAGGACGCGTTCCGCCGGCTCGGGGTCCTCGTGGCGGAGCAACAGCTCCAGCTTGCATAGACTAGGCGACGGTGCGAGGACTGTTCCAAGCTTCTAGAACAGATTTTTCGAAATCATTAAGTACGCACGCCCGGATAGTTGCGCTCCCCCGAAGCAACTCTCTCAAGACGTGCTGCTTGGAACGGGTCTCGGGCCGCGGGACACGGAAGGCGGAACGGTACGTCCATGGTCGCGAAGAGGCCCATCGGCAGGCGAAAGAGCGCCGCGATTATTCTGCTTGCAATCGTGATGCTCGGCCTGAGCACCAGCTTCGCGGCGATCGCCTCAGCCGACCTTCCGAACTTGCACGACAACGGCGACGGTACGAGGACTGTTACTTGGCGGATGAACACCACCGATGGTCTCACGCTCCAAGGCGTCGAGCTCGCCAACGGCCACGTCACGCTGCCTTGGCGACAGCACAACCTCACATGGGCCGGCCCGGCCCAATTCGCCGCGAACGTCCTTTCGAACGACAATCTCTCGTACGAGACCGATGGAATCACCCTTCGAGCCGACACGAACAACTACGTCGCGGACGGCAATTTCTCTACAGCCGCGCCGTGGAGCTTCGTACCGAGCCCCGGCGGCAACGTAACCGCAGGCTGGGAGAACAAGCTGGCTGTCTTCCGGCACAACTCGCCTTCGACCGAGGGTCTCTGGGACAGGCTTGACTCCACGACCGGATGGTTCAGTTCACCGGGTAGCCAAATCTGGCCAAACACCACCGGACAGCGGGAGGGGACCGGGATGTTGGGTCTGAATTTCTCCCTCCCGCCAACACCAGGCTCGTATGCCGGGGCGCTCCACGCGGCGCCGATAAACTGGTCGCGCTACGACCGGATGGTCATTTGGATCCTTCCGTTGGACGTGGGTTCACCCCTCACCTTCAATGTCACCGCGTTCGTGGGGACCACTCTCCGCGGGACGACCCCGCAGGCGTTGCGGTCCGGCTGGCAGGAGGTCGTCATCGACCTCACCGAGTTCGGAGCCAATCGCGATGCCCTCGCCGGACTCACCCTTCGGTTGAACGGTCAGAATGTCCCGTTGATGACGGTATACTTCGACGACCTTCGGGTTGGAAACGCGAAGCGGTTCGACGAAACGGCTCGCGTCGGACAGACATTCATGAAACCGAACGCCACATCATCGGCCCTGGGGAATGCCGTTCTCCGGTTCAACTGGTCTCTATCGAGCGCAATCGGCGCGGTAAGCGCGACGGGACTCGTGAATGTGAGCGGTTCCTCGAGCTCATTCGAACGGGCATTCACCCGCCCAGCGGGTTCGGGTTGGAACAGCTTCGTCGCGGATATCTCCGCCGCGACCGCCTCCCCCGGGGCGTACGACGTGAGTGTTCGCCTAGAAGTCGTGTTGGATAATACGAGCCTCTCGTCCATCCAGGCAGGCGTGGATAATGTTTCGATCGTCTTCCCGAATCGCCACAATGGGACCTATCTGTCCCAACCGGTCCCGCTCGGAGCAGCGTCTGAATTCTTCCAGGTCGCTTGGTCGGTATCGTTGACCGGATCCACGGCCGTGCAGACAGCCCTTCGGTCGGGGAACGATACAACACTCGGGAGCGCAACGTGGAGCGCCTGGCAAACGTGGAGTGGCAGCGGGACGTACGCACTCGCTCTCCCCGGGGCCGCGTTCGTCCAACTGCGCGTCGACCTCATGACGGCGAATTCGAGTCGGACTCCCCTGGTACGTGGCGTGGATCTCGAGACTCGCCACCGCGCGACGCAGGGCTTTGTGGTCTCCTCCATTTTCTCCATACGAGATGCGGACAGGCCGTTTCGATGGCGGACCCTCAACGCGATCTGGTCAGGGAATTCGAGTAGCAGTGTCTCGTTCTCGGTCGGCGACGGGAGCTACTGGCAATCCTTAGCTGTCGGTGGCGACCTCTCGAAGACAGTCACCTCGGCTTCCATCAAGTGGAATGCGACCCTGGGGACAAGCGACGGACTGGTCTCGCCGAGCTTGGAGAGCGTGGAACTTGTCTACGAACTTCGGCCAACAGATTGGTGGGATGTTGCCGCGATTCCGTACATGCCCTACGTGCTCGCAGCCTTGACCGCATCCGTTCTCGGATACGTCGGATACGCGTTCACAGTTCGCCGGATGTTCGCCATCGACGACATTTTCCTCATCTCGAAGGAAGGTCGGCTCATGATGCACAACACCCGCCGGATGCGAGCGGACCGCGATGAGGACATCCTCTCGGCGATGCTCACCGCAATCCTCAGTTTCCTGACGGATTTCGACCGAGAGGAGAACGGCGATCTCCGGCGTTTCGAGCTCGGAGGGAAGACCGCGTTGCTCGAGCGAGGTAAGAACGCCTATCTGGCAGCCGTGTACTCCGGACGGGTACCTCGATGGGCGGCTAAGGACCTTCGGAGGTTCATGGACGATCTGGACCGCCGCTTCGGCGAAGTCTTCGCGGGGTGGAGCGGCGATCCCCAGGACCTTCAGGGACTCAAGGAGTTCTCCGACCGGTTCGTCTCTCGACTCCGCTACCGGCGCGTGCGCGAGCGTGGAGGCCGGGCGAGCTGACAACTCCGAGCGCTAGCGAGATGCCCGGATCAGATAGAACATCACGGCGAAACCGAACAGCGTGAAGCCCGTCGACACAAGCCAGAGGCGCCGTAGGATCATCGCCCGGCGGGCGGGATCCTCCCACGCGGAGGCGAGGCGCTCCATCACGTCGCCTTGAACCGCTTCAGGCGCATGAAGTTGTCTCGCTCCATCTCCTCGAGCCGTTGCCGGATGAACGCCTCGGTCGACTTGAGTTCCGGGATCACGCGGTACTCGAGAGCGTTCACGCGCCGCTTCACCTTCTCGATCTCCTCGATCAGCCGCCGCATCGTCGTCTCGATTTCCGCCGCCACGACGATGTCCTCGACGAGAGCCTCGTACGCCTCCGCGGCCTCGTCGATCCGCGCGGACGTCGTGACGATTCCATAGCCACGTTCCTCGAGTTTCTTGCGGACGCTCTTCGCGTCGATCTTCGGGACGATGATGCCCATCACGTTCTTCGTCTTCAGCTGAAGCGTGGGGACCTCCTTCGAGGCGAGGGCGGCGGACCGCACCCCGATCGATCCCTCGATCGCGCGGGCAATGGCGAGCCGTTGCTCCGCGACGCGGTACTTGTCGGCCAGATGGGACCGAAGCGTCTTCGCCCGTTCGAGGACCCGAAAGAACTCGACAATCAACGCGTCGCGCTTCAGCTTCAGGAGGCGGTGCCCTCGCTCGGCGGTTCGCCGCGTGCGTCGCAGCTGGAGGAGCTGGGACCGGGTCGGCTTGTACTCGGCGAGGACCATCCTACGCGCTCACCTTGGCCGCGCCGCGATACTTCGGATGGTACTTGTCGAGCGTCTTCCGGTCGATCTTCGTCAGCCAAGCCTCGTCGACCGTCGCCAGGAGGCGCCATCCGATCTCGAGGGTGTCCTCAATGGTCCGGTCCTCCTCG
>DASWGO010000249.1:0-2097 GCA_036393695.1 Thermoplasmata archaeon | reverse complement strand
GCGGCAGGTGCCGAAACCGCTCATCGTGGACGATACGCGCGGCCTCGTGAAGCTCGTCGTCGAGGCGGAGAGCCACAAGATCCTGGGCGTCCACATCCTCGCTGCCTTGGCACCGGAGATGATCCACGAGGGCGTGTTGGCCGTGAAACACGGGCTCACCCTCGAGGACATCATCGACACGGTCCACGTGTTCCCAACGTTCAGCGAGGCGATCAAGATCGCCGCGTTGTCGTTCTTCGAGGACGTAGACAAGCTGAGTTGTTGCGCACTCTAGCGGCTCCGATCGGTGACAGTTGGTAGTCCGACCGTCCGCAGCCGCTATGATGCTTGGGGTGACCTGAGTCGGGGTGATTCTCTCATGTGGGTTTCAACTCTTGACGTGCATCTCGGTGCGCTTCAGAGCTTCTCGCGGACCGCGTCCAGTTTGTCCGCGAGCTCTTGGCTGCGAGACGCGACCGCGACCTCTCCGCGGGTCTTTTCAATCAGGCTGCGCGCGACGTCCTGCTTGCGTTTGAGGGCGACCAAGGCCGTCGGATAGTCGAAGCGCATGAGGGAGTCCAGGATCCGCTCCATCTTCTCAAGGAAAGCGGACGCCATTTTCACATCCCCGCGACGCAGGTGCTCGAGCGCGAATCGGCGGAGCTCCCCCACGACGTCTCCGAGGCCGAGGAGGTACGCAGTGTCGGTCAGGCCCAGGTCCCTCGGACTCGGAAGGGGATCCTGTTCCAGGATCGCATGGACGAGGAACGCCTCGCCCGCTTCCTGCATCGCGTTCTCGACGATCCCCGTGTGGTACAGGTCCGGATGGTCCTTCAGAAGGCTCCGGAGCTTTAGGATCTCCTCGCGAGTCTCCTGAAGCGCCGTGCCGACGTCGTGCCCCCGGTGCATCGCTTGGATCGCGCTCCCGCTCAGCCGAGCAATCGTGCGGGACGACTTGATCGTCAGCTCTCGGACCTCGTCTTTCTCGTCCAACCGGCCCTCGATCTCGGAGATGACGTCATCGAGATTCTTCACGAGGCGCGGATTGCCCATCCCGTTATTTGAGGATTAGCCCGGGCCTTTTCATCCGCGACGGAACTTGAGGGAGGCCGAATTGATGCAGTACCGGAGACCCGTCGGCCTCGGACCGTCGTCGAACACGTGCCCCAAGTGGGACTCGCAGTTGGCGCACTCGACCTCGGTCCGCCGCATGAACAAGCTGCGATCCTGCTTTTCCTCCACGCTTTCCTTCTGAATCGGCGCCCAGAAACTCGGCCAGCCCGTCCCGGAGTCGTACTTCGTGTCCGAGGCGAATAGGTCTCGGCCACAGACGACGCAGATGTACACACCGCGGTCGTGGTTGTTCCAGTATTCTCCGGTGAAAGGTCGCTCGGTCCCTTTGTTGACGCAGACGTCGTATTGCAATGGCGTTAGCTGCTGCCGAAGCCTCGACTTGTCGAACTTCTCCACGAGGATGGGACGTGCCCACGCGCCTTAAGGTTTCGTCTGGCAGCGGGCTCAACCCGACGGCCGATCAGACTGTCCTCGAGGCCGGCTACATCTGCGGCGCATTCGGATTCTGCTGCCAGAGAGCCAGGCGAGTCCCCGAAGGATCCTCGAAGATGGCGAACCAACCCTGGCCCGGCACCTCGTTCTTCGGCGCGACGATCTTGCCGCCCGCTTTCTTGATCTTCTCGACATGCTCGTCGACCGAGTTCACCAAGATGTAGTTGATGACACCCGGTTGCCAGTTCCCGGGTTGCAGGCCACCGATGCCTCCCGCCGGGCCGCTCGGCGCCTGGAACAGCGAGTAGTTCATCCCGGGCACCTCTTGGAATTTCCAGCCGAACAGGCTCTCATAGAACTTCTCCACTTTCTTCGGTTCCTTGACGTGGAACTCGACGTGCACAATCGCTCCGGGTTTTGGTCGGTCTGCCATGATGACACCTTTGGGCCGGCCGAAGCCAGCGGGGTATTTAAAAATGTTCGAGAGGGGTCGCGGAAAGTACGAGAACGTTCGGAGATGCACGGGGTCGCGCGTCATCCTCACATGCCGCTCGGTCGCGGCGCAAATCGGCTCGACTGTCAACCGTGGCCTCGAGGCGCCCTCGGACTCAG
>DASWGO010000248.1:0-1826 GCA_036393695.1 Thermoplasmata archaeon | reverse complement strand
GTGTAGGCGGCGAATGCCGCCCCCACGATCACTGCGATGAGCACGGCCACCGCTGTCTTTCGACGTATCATGTTTCGCCTCTCCTTTTCTCCTTCGCGTATCGTGTCGCGCAGGTCGCGATGGCGCGGCGAGAGGATCGTTGTCCGGGAGACCGCCTCGCGGGCTCCTTTCCCATCCCTTCGTGCGCGCATCCCTTCCGCACGTCGCCCGCAGAACGCCTCCGCATCGTAGATAACTCTTTTCGCGTCCGACATCGAGACTTGACAAAGGTCTCGTGCGCGCGCGTGGCAATTGTTCATTCGCCATCCGAGACACGAGGTTGCATTGACAAAGACCGCACGATGAAATAGCGCGGGAGGCGTTCCCGATCGCAATGGCGAAGATGGTCGACATCGGGAGGAAGCCGGACGTGCGCCGCCGGGCGGTGGCCACCGGGCTCATCCGTCTCAAGCCGTCGACGATCCGCGCGATCCGTGCCCGACACGTCGAGAAAGGCGACCCGCTTCCCACGGCCGAGGTCGCTGCACTCCAGGCGATGAAGGCAGTCTGGCAAGTCCTCCCGCACACCCATCCGATCCCGATTACCGCGGAGAGCGTCACGTTCAACGTTCGATCCGACCGAATCGCCGTGACGACGACCGTCGAAGCGACGTACAAGACCGGCGTGGAGATGGAGGCCCTTTACGGGGCCACTGTCGCTCTGCTAACGATTTGGGACATGGTGAAAGCCCACGAGAAGGACGCCCGCGGACAGTATCCGAGTGCGCGGATTGAGGGCGTCAGAGTCGTGTCAAAGGAGAAGAATGCGGGCCGCCTCTGACGTGCTTCCAATCGCTTGCGAAAGGACTTAGAAATCCCGGAGCCGTCTCGTGCCAGGGTTGGATATGGCGGAGGAACGAAACGTTTCAATGTCGGAAGTGCGGAAGACGATATCGACGTCGCTCGCGGCGGCGTTCGGGTTCGTGATCGCCCTGTTGTGGAACAACGTGGTCACCGGCGGCCTGAAGGTCGCAGGCGTCGACACCACGTTCGCGAACATCACACCGATCGGTTGGGCGAGCTATCTCGTGACCGCGCTTGTTCTGACGCTGGTGCTGATCATCTTGATCATCGTAATTGGCCGTTGGGGCAGCAAGTAAACCGGGAAGCCGGCGCGTCGCGGCGGCGAGCGAGGCGAAGCCCTTTTATCGCGGCCGCGGCATGGATTCCGGCCCATGAAGGTCGTGATCCTCGATGGCTACGTCGACGAGCCGTCGAACTTCGGCGTGCCGCCGTACATCTCGCCGTACCCACGATACGTGACGGGCGCGATCCGCGACGCCGGGCAGACATGGGAGTACGTCACGATCGACCAAGCGCGTGCAGGCCATCCGCTGCGTGGCGACCTCCTCGTCCTCATCTCTGGTCCCATCGTGCCGGGCAAGTACCTTCGCAGCCTGCCAATCAGCGAACGAGAAATCGTTCATCACACGAGCGCCTTCGAAGGTCCGCGAATGTTCGGAGGACCGCTCGCGCGGTTCCGCTATTACGACGAGGCGCTCGTCGAGCCGTTCGACTGGGTCGCGCTGCGTGACATCGATACCGCGGTCTACGACAAGCTGACGAGCGGAGAATGGACGAACCGTGATCGCACGGTAGAGGAGTGGGACCACTGGGCCCTGCTCGGTGCGGACGTCGTTCAATCACATCCCGACTTCCCGGAACCGCTGACGGTCGAACTCGACACGTCGAAAGGCTGCGTGCGGTACATCAACAAGGGCTGCTCGTTCTGCATCGAGCCGATGTACGGCAAGCCGAAGTTCCGACCGGTGGCCGGCGTCCTCCGG
>DASWGO010000247.1:0-2881 GCA_036393695.1 Thermoplasmata archaeon | reverse complement strand
TGGCTCACCGCCGGCGATGTCCTGAACGCGTGGCCTCTTGAGAAAATCCGTGACTTCCTTCGCTAGCGTCGCGGAGACCGGATCGCCTCGAAGGCGCGGGCCACGACCTCTTTGTCATTCTTCCAGTGCAGGAAGCGCATCGCCTCTTCGCGCGTCACCCACCGCGCCTCATCGAACCCGGGCTCCGGCTCGAGCCGTCCGCCGATCGGCTCCGCGAGGAAGTACGCGACCGTCTTGTCGTAATTCACGCCGCCGGGAGCCCAGAAGAAGGAGTAGCGGACTGTGTGCAACGGTCGGAGGAGCCTCACTCGGAGGCCGGTCTCCTCGCTCACCTCGCGGACCGCGGTTTCCTCCAGGGTCTCCCCGGGCTCCACGGTCCCTTTCGGGAGACACCAGATGTCCTCGTCGGCGCGGCGCAGGAGCAGGATCCGATCCCCGGGCCCCGCCACAGCCGCCCCGCTGGACGCGGTCGCTTGTGTCGGCTTTCCCTTGCGCGGCGGGCCGCTTCGGATCCGAGCGCGTTTCGCCGCCCCGAGCTTCGCGGCCTTCCGAAGATCGTTCCGCAGAGTGGGTTCGAGCCGCCGGTTGTACAGGATCGCTGCGGGATGGTACGTGGGAAGGACGGGGATGTCGCCGAAGGCGAGCGTCTTCCCCCGGGCGTCCCTCAGATCGAGTCCGGTTCCCAGGAGGCCCTTCAACGCGGTCGACCCGAGCGTCACCAAGACCTTCGGACGGACCGCCGCAATTTGCGTCATCAGATAGGGACGGCAGGATTCGATTTCATCGGAGCGCGGCCCCCGGTTCGCGGGAGGTCGGCACTTCACGACGTTCGTGATGAACACCGAGCTGCGGAGGATTCGCGCGGCGGCGAGCGCCCTGTCAAGGATCTTCCCCGCCGACCCGACGAACGGCGCGCCGGTCGCATCCTCCTCTCGCCCCGGCGCCTCTCCGATCAGGAACACGTTCGCGTCGAGCGGACCCTCCCCGGGCACCGCGTGAATCCGGCCCGAGTGGAGGCGGCACAACGTGCACGATCGCACCGCCTCGGCCGTCGTCTCTAGGAGCGCCACGCGCGCCTCGTCCGGGCCGGCCACGTGGCCGCAAAGGCGGGTGGACTCATAGCCTTCGCGGCGTCACTCCTTCCGCTCGGCCTTCAGGTTCGTGAGGACTTTGATCTTCGGTTGGACCTTCTCGATTTTCGCCTCCAGTTTCGCGCGGATTTTCTCGAACCGGCGCTCCGCCTTCACCCGGTCGACGGTCGCCCCCTTGAAGCTCTGTTGGGCCCGACGAATCTCGGCGCGATAGCCCGCTTCGATCTGTCGAAGCCGCTTCAACTTCCGATCGGCTTTCTCCGCGGACGGAATTCGGACACCTCCGTGTCCCCCGCCCGAAGCACCGGATTCAGATGACGGACCGGTTTCGGGCGATTACCACGTCGAGCACGCCATTGGTATACGTGTACTTCAGCGTGTCGCGGTCCGCGTCGATCGGCAGGTCGACCTTCGTGAAATATTGACGGTCTCCCTCTCCCTGGAGGACGAGCTTCCCCTCCTCGAGGCGCACGCGAACGCCTTCCCGTGCGACGCCAGGCATCTCCGCGGTCAGGAAGATCGCAGATTCGGTCAGGATCACATCGACGAGGGGATCGCGGGTGCGGATCTCCTCCCCCTCGAGTGCGGGCCTCGCGGTCTCGGGACGGGATTCGCGGGATCGTGTCGTGAATCCAAAGATGAACGGCTCGCGGAAGACGCCGAGCTTCCCCTCGAACGCATCCTTGAGCATGCGATGAATCGCGCGACGCGTCTCCTCGAACTCGTCCTCTTCACTCATTGGGGAATCCTTCCTTCCCTGATTCGGACCGCTTTCGCGGAAGCGCGCGGTCCCCTCTCTTCAACCCCGTGGAATTAATGGTGTAGAGATTTCATATAGTTTTCGCGAGGACCGGACTTTCCATCGGAAGTCGCGGCTCGGACCGTGCAACGCCAGTCACAGGGACGGTTTTGTCTCGGCGGCCGCTGGTGGTTTCGCCGGCGCGGCCGGTTTTGTGGCCCCGGCCGCCGTCGGCGTGGCGGGGGTCGGAGGCTGTGCGGTGCGCGGGGAGATTCGTCCGGCCGCCACCATCGCAATCCGCTCGACGAGCATCCGGTACCGCGGGACTCCCACGAACTCCATCCGCTCGTTCACCAGGATCGCGGGCCCGAACTGGAGCTTGTACGTGGCCAGGAGCGGCTGGCTCGCTTCGGGGGACAGGACATCCACCTTCCACTCCGGGTGATCGGCCCGAAGGCGCTTGACGACCTCCTCCACGCGGTCTTCCTGATATCCTTGGACGGAGGACAGGAAGGTGACCGTCACCATGGGCTCCCGCCGCCGTACCGGAGCGACGCACATAAAGGTTGTTGGCCGCCGGAGGAAAGACCTTGGCCGCGGAGTCCTTCTCGCGCTCGTGCGGTTCTTCGTGGCCTCAGAGGCGGACGAGGCGAGCCGCAACCAACGCGATGCGCTCCGGTCGATCGCCTCCTGGGAGCCGGACGTGACGTTCAGCGGGCGCCCGTCGTGGCGGTGGCGGGACACCCGGCTGGTCACGATCCCGGAACACCACCTGTATCGGGACCACTTGGACCGGGACCTCGAAGGTGCCTTCGGACAACACCCCGAGCTCGTCGTCTATTTGTCGAAACATGTCTCCGAGAGCCGGCGGCCCAGCCTCACGGTGCATCCGATCGGCAATCCGCGCGGGGCCCAATTCGGCGGGCAACCGGAGACGCTCGTGCCGTCGGCGCCTCGGTGGATGACCGCGGCCCTGAGGGGCCTTCGCAAGGAAGCGCGGGGCCTCTCCTACGACGTGACGTTCGAAGCGACGCACCACGGTCCGTACCTG
>DASWGO010000246.1:0-2125 GCA_036393695.1 Thermoplasmata archaeon | reverse complement strand
GCTGGGAGGGCTAATCAAAACGAACCGGGTCCGTTTACATAAAGGATACGTTGAGAAATACCAAACTTGATACTATATGGGACGGAGACGCGCGTTGCGGTCTTCGCACGGCCGATTCGGCGAATCGGTGACGTTAAATCGCGCGGAGGCGTGGGTGGCTCCGGTGAGACGATGTTGACGGAAGGAGACCGGGCTCCGGACTTCACGTTGCCCGCGGACGATGGACGCAAGGTGTCTCTCAAAGACCTCCGCGGCAAGAAAGTCGTCCTCTACTTCTATCCGAAAGACGACACGACCGGATGCACGAAGGAAGCGTGCAGCTTCCGCGACAATCTCGGCCGTGTAACGTCCAAGGGCGCGGTCGTCCTGGGCGTGAGCCGCGACGACACGAAGAGCCACGTGAAGTTCAAGGACAAGTATCACCTCAACTTCCCGCTCTTGAGCGACGACGACGGAAAGGTGACGACCGCATACGACGTCTGGAAATTGAAGAACCTGTATGGTCGGGAATATTTTGGGATCGAGCGAACGACGTTCCTCATCGACGAGGCCGGGTCGATCGCGAAGATTTGGCACAAGGTCAAGGTCGAGGGCCACACGGACGAGGTCCTGGCCGCCCTTTGATTGGAGAAAGCTTCATCTTCGTTCGTCGATTCCGACGGCGGGGAGCCAATGATCCCACCGAACGCCGCGCCGCCAAAGACAATCGTCATCGCGTACCCCGGTGCGGAGGAAAAGATCCGCAAGCAGTACGTCTACCAGACGTACCTGTCATCTCAGGAACACGACCGGCTCGCCCTCGTCCCGGGCAATCGGCTCGTCGTGAAATTCAAGGACGAGGTCGTCGGGGAGGGCCAGGCGATCCTCGTCGAGAAGACGACTCTGGAACGTCTCTCCCACTACGACGCGATGTCTGCCGGATACGAAACCGCGGAGGTCCAACGGAAGCATGTCGAGCAGACCGTCCTCGCCGGCGTCCGGAAGCCCGAGAAGGTCGAGTTCTGGAAAGTGCTCTTCAGGTGGCTCTAGGTTGATATCGAGAGCGGACTATACCTTACTGCGGAGCAATGGTCGCCAGGATCCCGTGCCGTCCGGGAGCTCCTTCCGTTCGAAGTCTTGGAAGAGTAACGGATAGTCCTTCTTGCAGATTTGTGCGACCTGGTCGAATACAAGTCGGATCTCGACCTCGGCGGATGGATCGGTCCGCATCTCGATGACCCATCGCAGCGTTCGGAAATTTGCGGTCCAGACGACGTTCGTCGCGATGCCGTCGAACAAGATCCGCCGCAACGCAGATGTCAACCGTTTCTTCGTGTCCATCGGGAGTCCGGCCCACGGGATCGACTTCTCGAGCTCGCGGTAGGCGTCCTCGGTTCGTTCCGCAACCTTCACCATTGCATCTTTCAACTCAGGGTCCAGGTCGTCGGGAAGCCACATCTGAATCTCTTTAGGCCGAACGTACCGCAGGGACTCCTGGCTGATCGCGATGCCAACTCGATGTCGTGCGAGCTCGTGTGTGAAGATTCGTGAGACACCGAGGAAGGCGAAACTTGCCGACCCGTGCTCGCATACGCTACCGTCACCCTTCGTTAGCAAGTTTTTGAAATAGTCCTTGGAATCCTCGCGGATCTTCGTTACGTTCGGATTGAGGCCGACCTCAAAAGATTGGTAACACATTCGGCCAGCGAGTTCGCAAAGCGTCTCCCCGTTGTCGGCCATCCGCGAAAACCGTTCTTTCCCTTTCGGGGAGACGCCGAGAGCTTGGAGCATCGCATCGACCCCATCGCGGTCGATCCGGGTCTCCGCAATTTTGATGACTTTGGGCTTTGTTAGCTCCATCTGGATTCCCACCCATATCTGGTTTCCGGATAAGTCATTGCTTTCTGTCCTTCCTTGGTCTCGATCTCCATCAGGAGCTTCTGTCCATCTCGGGACAAGTGTATCTCTGAGGTGGATGAACTTCGGCGCATTCACGCGGACATCCGGAGGTCGGAGACTCGCCGATCGGACGGGAAGACTACAGCCGATCAATGATCCGTTCGACGATGTCTGCGAAGTCGCGCGTCGGGAACTTGGGAGGGACGCCGAGGAGCTCCCGTATCGCGACGCTGGTCAGAAGACACCA
>DASWGO010000245.1:0-2128 GCA_036393695.1 Thermoplasmata archaeon | reverse complement strand
GTGACGCCGTGGATCCCGTCGCGGCCCGTGCGGCCCCCACCGAGGATGAACACGGCGTTCTCCGAGCCGACGCGGTTCCGAACGATCTGAGATTTCTTCCCGAAGCCGACGCACGCCACGTTGACGACGATGTTCCCGAGGTAGCCTTCGTCGAACACGATGCAGCCCGCGACCGTCGGGATTCCGACGCGGTTCCCGTAGTCGCGGATGCCTGCGACGACGCCGCCAAAGAGATACTTCGGATGTCTCGTGCCGCGGGGCAACTTCTCCATCGGGTAATCGAGCGGGCCGAAGTGCAGCGGATCTGCGAGGGCGATCGGCTGGGCGCCCATCGCGAGGACGTCGCGCAAGATCCCGCCGATGCCCGTGTTCGCGCCGCCGTAGGGCTCGATCGCGGACGGATGATTGTGGCTCTCGATACGCAGGGCGTACGCGTGGTCTTCGTCGAATTCGACCACGCCGGCGTCCCCTCGGTCGATCACGTACGGCGCTTGAACCGGGAAGATGAACTCCTTGAGAATCACCTTGGAGGACTTGTAGCAGCAATGTTCCGACCACGCCTGTCCGAGGCTCTGGAGCTCCACCTCGGTCGGGTCGCGTCCGAGATCCTGGAAGTGCGCCTGGATCCGCCGCATTTCGTCCACGCTGAGTGCGAGCCCCATCCGTTCGCTGATCGCCGCGAGTTCGTGTGCCGAGGCGTCGCGCAACGTGATGTCATGGAGCGGGAACGGGAGGGCCCTCCGCCGGATTCGATCGCCCAACCCTTCGCCTCGTTTCGGAGAGTCGCCCGCGATACATTATGCTTCTCGTTTCTCCTGAGGAGAAACGTTCCTGGGCACCGAAGGGCACGGAGAACGTTCAAGTAGCTCCGCGTACCCATGCGGGCGTGCATGCGACGGCCCTTCCGAGAGGCGCTCGCCTCCACGCCGGTGGTCCTCGAAATCGTCCCGCCGGGACGGCGGGTGAGCGAGAAGGCCGTGAACACGTTCGTCGAGCGGGTTCGCGATTCGGTCCGTTCGCTGGAGAACCTCGATGCAATGAACATTCCGGAGGTCCTCGAGGAGAACCACGCGGGACAGCCTTTCTACCGTGATTTGGATCCGCGCGACTTCGCGGCCCTCTTGGGGGACCTCGGAGTCGAGCCGATCGTGAACAAAGTCGTCGCACACGTTCCGTCCGAGTCGGTCCTTCGACGTTGGATCCAAGAATCACTCGAGCCACACGGCCTACGGAACTTCGTGCTCGTCGGCGGGAACAGCAGCCGCGTTCGATATCCCGGCCCTTCGGTGGTCGAAGCGAACCGTCTCTTGCGGAACGCGACGAAGGGGCGTAACGACACCGCGCTCGGGAACATCACGATCGCGGAACGCGATCACGAGGTCGATCGACTCGTCGAGAAGACACGAGCCGGCTGCGATTTCTTCACGACGCAGGTGCTGTTCGAAGCGGAGCCGATGGCGACCGTCCTCCGGGCATACGGCCGGCGGTGTTCCTCCCAGAACGTGAAGCCCGCGACCGTGCTCCTGAGTTTCGCGCCGGTTTCGGATTACCAGGACATCGAGTTCCTCGTGTGGCTCGGGGCCACGGTATCGCCGAGGACGGAGGAAGCGCTCCTCCCTTCCCCCGGTGGCCCGCCCGGAAGGGCATCGCTGGAGGTCGCGCACACATTGTGGTCGCATCTCCACGCGGCCGCCGCCCAATCGCATCCGGCGGTTCCGCTCGGCGTGAACATCGAGGAGGTCTCAGTCCACAACTTCGACCTCGCGGTGCAGATGGCCCGCGAGTTCCCCTCGTGGCGCGGAGGCGAAGGTGCGTCCGCGATTCCGGACCTGGCACCGGAGGCCCGAGGTCGAAGCCGAAAGCGCGGCTCGCGGTGACCGCCGATGGCGCGGCCAAACTCCCGAGTTCGGACCCCATCCTCCGTCGCCCCGGCCATGTTTAAATAGCTCCGCGAATCTCTGCGCCTCACACCTGCCCGGCCGCGATCGGCCGAGGTGCCTCGGGGGAATGAGGATGGGCAAAGAGGACCGGGACCAATGGATCGTGAAGTGCCCGAAGTGCGGGCGCATCCGCGAGTCGTGCCGCCACGTCTCCCGCGATGATGTCCGCCGGATCATCCACCTCCTCG
>DASWGO010000244.1:0-2902 GCA_036393695.1 Thermoplasmata archaeon | reverse complement strand
CCTCGCCACCGCGGCCGTGAGTCACCTGGGACGACTCGAGGACGCGCGTCGCAGCATCGCCCTCCGGATCGCCGAGATGCCCGAGGCGGACCTGTTGCCGACCGGCGAGGCGACCCTCGTCACGTCCGAGGCGATCAGGATGATGCCGCCGAGCGATGAAGAAGTCGACGACCTGCTCACGACCCTCGCCACCCCGGTACCGGGCGCGCCGCCCGGGATGGAGATCGAGATCACCGGAACCCTCGTCGAGGTGTCCGCCGCGCTGACGGCCGCGCGGACCCGGAAGGAGCTCATGAAGGCGCTGCTCATCGAACGGGCCCGGGTGGAAGTGGCTCGGGAGGCCGCTGCTCCGAGCATCGCCGGGCCGATCGTCGTCGCGCTGCTGTTCGCCTCCGCGGCCGGCGCCATGCTCCCCGGGGCCGACTCCTTCGCCGCTTCGCACTTCCAATTGAATACGGCTCTCATGCTGTTCCTGGGATACGGATGGATGTTCCTCGTCCTCTGGGCGGTTCTGGCCCTCGCCATGCTGACCGCCCGCAGTCCGCTGGATGGACGGGATCCGGTTCGCTCTGAGAAGCGACGTTCCTAGACCTGTGGCTCCAACGAAGAACGCGGCGTGTGCCGACGGCGTGGCTTCCAATTCGGTTGGGACGATTCGGAGCGCGCCTTCCGCGAAATTCTCCACCTTCGACGCAACGAGGATTCGGTCGAGTTGCCTCACGGGTCGTGAGACTCGTCTCGGTGCGCAAAGGGCCTCATCTTGGGATGGGCGCCAAACGATTCCCCCGAGGAAATCGGGCTAGGTCCTCCCGTCGATCCGGCGGACATCTCGGGCGACTCGGAGAAATGGACGGATCGTGACGCCAGCTTGCGCTCCCACGTGGCCTCAATCAATCGCTCGTAATTCTCGAGGTACTTGGCGGGTGTGTGATAGGTCTCATACGCCATGCGGGCCGCCCTCCGCTGGCCGTGGGCGAGGTCTTCCGCCTCGAATTGTTCGATCCCCGCGAGGATTCCGTCCGCGGTGGGCCGGATCGGGCGACCGCACATGTCCCCGTGCAGGATCTCCGGGAGAGCGCCGGTCTCGGAGGCCAAGATGGGCGTGCCCCAGGCCAGCGCCTCGAACGCGACGAGCGGGGCGTTCTCGTACCAGATCGACGGAAGCAAGAGGGCGCGCGCCCGCGCGTACGTCGCATCGCGCTCGGCGGCCGGCAACCAGCCATGGAGGGCGAGCGGGGCCGAACGGCCGCGCGCCGCCTCCAGGACGGCCGCCTGTTTGCCTTTTCCCACGACGACGAATCGGTGCGGCCCGCGGTACTGCGTCGCCGCGTTCGCGAGCTCCGGAATCCCTTTGTAGAATTCGAGGCGGCCAACATAGAGGTAATAGTCACCCGGCGAACTCGCTTGGCCGGACGGGTTCGGATCCGGCGCGAAGTTCGGGATGTGGACGACCGGAGCCCGGAGGTACGGAGCGATCATGCCTCGCAGGAAATCGCTCGGTGCGATCGCGACGTCGAGGGCGTCGAAGGGTTTGAGCCCGTCGGGCCGGTAACGCCACAGCTGCGGCGGCTTCCCGGAGATCGTCAGGCAGGTGAGGCACGTCGGCTTCTCGCAGAGGCGTTGATTGAATTTGAACAGGTCGTTCCTCGGGCAGCGGACCCAGTAATCGTGCGCCGTGTACATCTTGAGCGCGGAGCTCGGGACATCGATCAGGTCCAGTCCCAGCAAGGAGAGATTGTGGTAATGAATCACATCCGGGCGGACGCTCTTGATGAGTTCATGGTGATGCCTCCGGACGCTCGGAGGAGCGCCGAAGATCCATGCGCCCAGGGGCTGGAACCGACCCGTGAGGGCCGGGATCGGGTGACGGATGACGCCTCCGTCTCCTCCGTCGTGGATGTCGGGCCGCCCCCGTTTGAGCGCCAGGGCCGCGGGCGAGTATTCCACGTGGACCTCGTGGCCTTGCGCCACCAACGCTTCGGCCAGGTAGCGCACATGGTTCGCGTCCCCTCCGAGGTGGTACGGTGGATAGAAGGCCGCGGTCATGACGAATTTGAGGGTCTCCATTCAATCCGTCCCTCCGGTCACGGCGTCGTGAGAGCGTGTGTGACCATCGAAGTGGTGGCCTTCGAGCGACCGCATTCGCCTCGAGGTCTGACGCTCCACCGGAAAATCCTCACCCCGTCCAGCTGGAAGCAAAAAGAGCGGACGTAGACGTATAACCTTTACGTTTCCGAGCGCCGCGGTTCCGATGACAGGAGGACCCGGAAACGCCACGCGATGTATTTCCGCGGGTCGTCGACGTCTCGCCGATCGTCGAGTGGATCTCCGGCACGGTTTTGAAGGACCTCCCAAATCCCGATGGAAGTCTTCCGATGAAATCGAACCGCGCTCGGAGCGAGCGCAAAGCGTCAAATGATCGCGCGGCTACAAGGGGGTCGCAGCACTCCTGGGCCGCCAACGTGTACGCGATCGTGGGCCCGGACGGCGCGGGGAAGACGACGATCGCCCGTGCAATCATGGATCGGCTCGCTCGGCGCGGGGTCAAGACGTGGATCGCGTGGATGCGGTCGCCCCGAATCGTCACCCTCGGGGTCCTTGGCATCACTCGACTCTCCAAACTCAGCCGCACGGTGCGGATGGGCGATCATGACGACGTCATCACGGACCTGAGTCGTCACCCGTTCCTGCTGCATCTCTATTCGTGGTCTGTCACGTTCGATTATTTCCTTGGGTATCTCGGGAAAGTCACGCTTCCGAAATGGCTGCTGCGCCGCACGGTCTTCTGCGATCGCTTCGCCTGGGACACGCTCGTGGATTTGGGGCTCATCTCGGGGGTCGATGAAGGGTTCCTTCAGTTTCCGCAAGGCCAAATCTTGCTAGACCTCGCGAGGAAGCATCG
>DASWGO010000243.1:0-2922 GCA_036393695.1 Thermoplasmata archaeon | reverse complement strand
GAGTCCACCGAAGGAAGAGTTCAACCACACGGTCGCTCCGGACACAGGCGCGAAGTTCTGCGAGACGAAGGCCTCAAACTTGACGGTCCGTCCGAACAAGGCCCGCTCGGGGGCCGTGAGCGCGATGGAAAAGACGCCGGTGTTCGGCGGGGGCGTCGTGGATCCCGGGTTGTGGATCTTGACCAAGGACCAGAAGTTGTACAGCTGCGGGGGCGTGTTGACCCATCCGACCCAGCGGTCGTTGCGGTACGCGTTCAGGTTCTTGCGGTAGTACAGAATGTTCCAGGGGATGAGCGAGTTCACGCGGGACTCGATGTCCTTCACGATCTTCGTTCGCGCCGTATCGTCGAGCGTGATTTCCATCTTGTCCAGGAGTGCGTCCGTGACGGAGTCGTGCAGTCCCGCCGAGTTCGAGCCACCCGGGTTGATCGCGACGTCGTTCTTGCTGTGGAAGAAGTCCGTCAGGTACGTCTCCGGGGTCCCCGTGAGCAGGAACCCGAGGATGTAGATGTCGAAGTCGACTTGCGTGAAGGCCTTAGCCACAATCGTGTCGAAGCTCGTCGGCGCCGCGTCGATGTTCAGGCCGATCAGCTTCAGGTTGTTCGAGATCATGATGCCCGCGTCGGCCCGAACCGGGTCGTAGTCTTTCGGAGGAGTCAGGATCGTCGTCTTAATGGGACTGCCGTCCGAATACTCGCGGAACCCGTCCCCGTTCCGGTCGACGATATTGGCGGAGTCGAGCAACGCCTTCGCTCCGTTGATGTCGAACCCGGGCAGAGACGTGCTCGCGTTGACGTATGTGGAAGCGTGGATCGAGATCGGCCAGTTGCCCTTGACCCCGAACCCACCCATCAGCGTGTTCACGATGTAGTCCTTGTCAATCGCCATCGAGATGGCCTTGCGGAGGTTCAGATCGTTCCAGGGCTTCCGTCGAAGGTTGAAGGACATGTAGAAGTAACCGGCGTCCGTGACGGTCTCCACACCGATCGCAGGGTTCAGTCGAACTTGCGTGAGGAAACCCGGCGTGAGCGACCAAATCAGCGTGTCAATGTCGCCCTTCTGCAAGGCAAGGCTGATCACGTCCAAGCTCGTGAAGATCACGAACTGGATCGAACGAAGGTGCTCGGGGAACAGCGAGTAGGCCGTGCCGGCCCATTGGACGCTTTTGCCCTTGCCCCAGTAGCCGGTATATGCCGAAATGTGCGACCCCAGGTTCGGGCTCCAAGAGTCGAACTTGAACATACCGGTGCCCATGACCGAATTAATCTCGTTCGCCCGGCTGCCGAAAGAGAAATCCGCCGACTTGTCCGCGCTGTCGGCAATCGGGGTCAGAGAGGTCAGGTTCAGTTGGGGGGACGGGTTGATGTGGGTCGTCCAAATGTGCTTTGGAATAATCGGAACCTGTAGCGTCGCGAGGAAGAACAGCGCGTACGATTTTGACAACGTGAAGCGGACCGCGTCGGCCGCCGCGGGCGACACCTCCACGCCCACGTGGGACTTGGCTGCGCCTCCGGTCCAATGAGCAAACCTCGGGGCGTCCCACCAGAGCGCACTCCCGATGAACGTTTGATAGGTCGACCACTCGAGAACTTGATAACTAAACACTACGTCATCGACGGTCATCGGCTGACCGTCGCTGAATGTGACTCCGGGTCGGATGTATACATCGACCACCGGTTGGGCGGCAGGCGGCGCCACGATGAACTTATAACCCGGCCCGCTCGTTCCCTTATCGGGATTCGCCAGGAGGGGGAAGACGATATTATCAGGAGTACTGGAAAACAATCCTTCGAAACCCCATTCGACCTGATAGGCATTCCACACCGTGTTTGTGTCAGGATTGAAGTAGTTGAGGGTCGTCATGTCGTTCTGCAATCCGATGACGAGTTCCGTTCGCTCGCCCTGCGCAGCGGCCGTCTGCGCTGCGAAGATTAGCCCGGAAGCCAGCAAAACAAAGACGATCGCAATCGAGCGCAGAACAGGCGAGTGCAGTATCCTTAGTCCCATTGTGATCCACCTCTCCCCAAGAAAGTTCTAGTCGCCGCGAAGGGAGCCCTCTCTATAAAAACGTTCTTCCGAGCGCTGTCCAAGAGGTTCGACCAGCGTCCTACCTCGGCATTCCAGCCAACACCTGCACGTAGAAGTGCGCAAGGACGGACCTGCTGTGGGGCCCTCTCGGGCGTGGCAATGAATCGACTACGACTCGCCAAGGGCGGCACGATGCCACGCTTGGATGAGCCGGACGCGGAGTTCCGCGTCACGTCCGATGGAAAGCCAGGCATCCCGGACTCTGTGTTTTAGGATGACATCCATGGAAAATGGATAGCGAACGTCCATCAGAAAAAGCGGCTCGGGACGGACGATCCCGAAGTCCCGTCGCGAACCGCCCAACGCGGCTTGGAGTTCTGCTTCTGAGGACTCCCCATTTGCATGACGAATTGTCGCAGCAACGATACGTCGTACCATGCTACGTCGAAACGTCCTCGCGCGGATGTCGAAGAGGATGACGGGCGCCGAGCGCGTCACCGAAATCTCGTCGATCGTCAGCGCGGTTTTCAGCGGATCCGAGGTGAAGGATCGAAAGTCGTGCTCCCCGACGAACAACGAGCCCGCTCTTCGCAAGGCGGGGAGCGGAAGGTCGTCAAGAATATGGTAGCGATACCAGCGCTGCAACGCATGCCGCGGATGAAACGAGGCGGGTACGGCCGCGGCGGCCCACGCCCACACATCCCGCGATCGATCGTTGAAGGCTCCCACCGCGGCTTCGGGCTCCAGGTTTGTGTTGAACGCGATTACATTTCCCACTGCGCTCACCCCGCGGTCGGTTCGGCTCGCGCTGCGAAAGAACGATTCGCCTGGGTCTCGGACGATCTGCGCGGCTCGCAGCGCGGCCAGACACTCCCCCTCGACGGTCCGCCGGTC
>DASWGO010000242.1:0-6313 GCA_036393695.1 Thermoplasmata archaeon | reverse complement strand
AGGTGGGAACATGAAACAGGTGATGGAGCCCCAGAACCGCCCCCAGCGGCGATCGCCGCTGGCGATGAAGTGCACCGTCAACCGCGCGAATCTGAAGCCGAATGCGGGCACCTCCGTGTACATTGCCGTGGACCTGACCCCGTCCGCCGCCGTCATCGCGGGGCGCGTCCGAAGCATCTCCCTCGCGATCGATTCGAGCGGTTCGATGGACGGCGAGAAGATCGAACAGGCGAAGGCGGCGGCGCTCGCTCTCATCAAACAGCTTCGCCCGACCGACCAGATAGCGATCGTGTCATTCTCGGACACCGTCACGGTCCAGCTGCCCATGACGCAAGTCGGGAACTCCCGAGAGGTCGCGGCGGCCGTGAAGGCCATCTCGGTCAGCGGCCTCACCGCGATGTATGACGGGCTGGATTCCGCCTTCAACCAGGCGCGCCAGGCCTCTAAGGAACCCGGGACCGTGAATCGGGTCCTGCTCCTGACCGACGGCAATCCCACCGTCGGCAAGACGATTGGCTCGGAGTTCGTGACCCTCGCACAGCGGATTCGCGAATCAGGCATCACGATCACCGCGATCGGCATTGGAACGGACTACAACGAGCAGCTGCTCGAGAAGATTGCCGAGTCCGGCGGAGGGCTGTGGCACCACATCGTGGATGCGAGAGCCAATCTCCCCCAGATCTTCCAGGACCAGGCCGCTCAGATGGCGGGCACCGTCGTTTCGAATCCCGAGTTGAAGGTCTCGATCATGCCCGGGTCGGAGCTGGCCGATGCCTATACGGTCAAGCCGGTCCTGAACCGACTGCCTCGACCGCGCTTCGACGGAGCCGCCTTCACGGTCCCCCTACGAGACCTGATCGCGGGTGAAGAGCAGACGCTCGTCTTCCGCATCGGCGTCCCGGCACGGCCTGCGGGGAAGGCCACCCTGCTTCGATTCTCCTTGGTCGAGGTGACCCAAGGCGTCGACGTGTCGTTCACCGACGACCAGCGCCTATGGAACGCGGAGACCAATCCGTACCCGCGTACGCTCCTCAGCTCGGCGGAGGCCACCGTCCTCATGCAGCGGGCGGTGCAGTCGAGGGATGCGACGGCGCTCCAGAAGGCGGAGACGATCATGCGGACCATGGCGACGGATGCCGGCGCGGCGACCGCGATTCGCGCGAATCCCACGCTGAGCGACGTCGCCACGACGATGCGGGACGCCCAGGCGACCGTGGCACGGAGCGGGCTCCAGCTCAGCGAGGCGGCGAAGAAGGACTTCCTGCAAGCGACGACGATCATCGGAAAGAAGAAACCGAAGCGGTGATGAATGTGACCAAGTGTTCGGCGTGCGATAGCGAGAACAGGGAAGACGCGCGGTTCTGCGACGCGTGCGGCGCGAAGATTGAGCCCGAAGCCAAAACCTCGGAACTGAAGCTCGTTGCGATGCCTGCCGAGGAGGAAGCCTCGGTCGCTCCGACGAACGAGGACACGGGCGCCGTCGATTCGATGTTCGGCCCGGATGCTGGTGAGCCCGAAACCGCTGGTGAACTGGAGCCCCCCGCCGCCGAGGTGCCGGAACCGGAGGGCGAAGGCTCTTACGACCTGGCGGACGTCGAGGACGAGCGCCCGGCCGAGGCCACGGAGCCCGAGGAAGAGCTCCCGGCGGCGCCGCCCAAGGCGGGTTACCTGGTCTTCCCCGACAACACGGAGCAGCCGATTCCCCCGTCCCAATGGTTGATCGGCCGCACGGACTTGGCGAAATTCCTCCCCAGCCCGAAGCAAGCCAACGAGATTTCACGCGGGCATCTCACGGTCTTCCAGGAAGGCGATCGGTTCTTCGTCGAAGACGGCACGACCATGGTGCAGCGGAAACCCAGCACGAACAAGACCTGGCTGGTCCGAGGCAGCTCCCGCATCCTCGTCACGGGGACAGGTCGCACCGAGCTCCAGAACGACGATGAGATCGACGTCGCGGAACTGGTGACGCTGCAGTTCGTGGTGAGATAGGGCCTGCGAACGGTATGACCCTCTCCCTTCCCTGCACCTTGAAAGGTCGGAAGGGCCGCTACGAAGTCGTCAGCAAGTTGACGGAAGGAGGGATGTCGACCATTTATCTCGGCAAGTCCAACCGCGGTCAGGCTGTCGTCGTGAAAGAGGCCAGCGGCCTCGATCTGGCCCAGTCCGAGGAACGGCTTCGGATCGAAGCCGAAATCCTGAGGACCCTCAAGTCCCCGGGTCATCCACGGGTCGTCCGATATGTGGACGAAGGCGCCAACCTCGGACCGTTCTGTCTCGTCGAGGAACAACTTGAGGGCGAGACGCTGGCGGAGTTGTACAAGGATAAGCCGGCCGATGCGGCGACAGCCACTCGACACATCCTCCAGCTCCTCGAGGCGCTCTCGTACCTTCACGCGCGGAACGTGATCCACCGCGATGTGAAGCCCAAGAACATCATCCTCGACGCCCACCGAGAGGTCGTCCTCATCGACTTCGGAGCGGCGAAGAAGGAGTTCCACCAGTTCACCGGGTCCGGGACCGTCATCTACACACCGGGCTGGGGCGCCCCAGAGCAGAACCTGGGAGAGGCGACGCCGGCGAGCGACCTGTACAGCGTGGGCGCGGTCCTGTTCTTCCTCCTGACCGCCAAAGATCCCCAGGCGTCGATGAAACAACTCGCGGCCGGTAAATCCGAACTCTTCCGATCCCCCCGCGACCTCGAGCCCGGCGTCCCCCAGGAGCTTTCGGATGTCGTGACGAGGGCCATGTCGTTCGACCCGAAGGAACGGTTTCCGACGGCCCAGGACATGGCGCAAGCGATGTCCGGCGGGTCGGGGGAGTCGCTCGAGTTTCCGCACCTCGTGGTGCTGGGAAAGAAGTGCAAGGTCAAGCGGGAGATGGAGATCGGCCGGAACCACAAATCCTGCGACCAGAGTTGCACGAAGAGAGGCTTCGGGCGCCCTCCCGAGATCGGGATCCTCGATGCAGAACGGTACCTGTCGAAGCATCACGCCCGGATTCTCAAGGATGGGAAAGGCCGCTGCTGGATTGAGGACCTGGGCAGCTTGAACGGCACGGCGATGTCCCACGACGGCGGGAGAACCTATCGACAGATCCCGGGATTCAAACGCGAGAAGCTGACCGACGGGGATGTCGTCGCCCTCGTGTACAAGCCGGGGCGCGGTCCGTACATGACGATCGCATTCAAAGGTGGCCGACGACGCGGGGGCCGGTGACGTTGACGCGAAACACGAATGAGAAAGGAGTGTCCGCCAGGATGTCCGATACGATCATTCGCTCCCCCCGAGGGGAAGTCGGGTTTGCCTCGAACGTGGGAAGGGTCCGACCGGTCGATGAAGACAGCATCCTCGCGGTCGAGTTGCGGATGGCGTTCCTGTCCGAACCCCGAACCCGGCTGCTCCTGATGGTCGCGGACGGGATGGGAGGACACAATCGCGGGGAGGTGGCGAGCCGGATTGCGATCCAGACCGTCGCGCGCTCGCTCCTCCCGGTCTTGACCAGCGAGGAGGACATCCCGCGAGCCACGTACTACCGGGTTCTCGGAGCCGCCGTGGCCCGCGCGAATCAGGCGATTTTCCTGGAGGCGGAACGGCATCCGGAGTACGAGGGGATGGGCACGACCTTGAGCCTCGCCGTCGCCGATGGTCGCAGCCTTCATGTCGCGAACGCGGGGGACTCCCGCGTCTACATCGTGAATGAGCGAGAGATTTTCCAGGTGACGCGGGACCATTCCCTCGTTCAGGAGATGGTCGATCGCGGCGAGCTCCGACCTGAGGAAGCGAAGCACCATCCCCGGAAGAACGTGATCACGATGGCCCTCGGAGTCTACGAAGAGGTGACGCCGGACATCGGATGCCTGACCATGGAGCCCGGTGACACCGTCCTGCTGTGCTGCGACGGCCTCATCAATCACGTCGAAGACGAGGACATTCATCGCGTCGTGGTCGAAACGAGCGATCCCCAACGCGCCTGCGAGATCCTTGTCGGTTTGGCCAACCGGGGAGGCGGGACGGACAACATCTCGGTCATCATCGCCCGCGCTCCGCCTCCTTCCAGAACGTGAGAAGATGTTCGACGCGCGGAGTATCCAACGAGCGGACCTCTCGATGAGGAAGGGAGAACGCAACCAGGAGGCGGACCCGTGAAACGCAGCTATTTCCTCGTCGCAATTGCCAGCCTCCAAATCATCCTCGGATCAATCACCCTGATCGGCGCCGCCCAGCCGGTACGGATGACCCAAAATGTCGTCGTCCTTCAAGGGAGCTACTACGTCTTCGAATTTGGCATCTTGGGGACGGGGCGGTTGAGTGGAAATCTCTCCGAACTTCAGGCCCTCTCGTTCGACCTCTTCGTGTTCGATGACGCCGGCTACGCGTCGTTCCGTGATGGCTCCAACTCGGTGGCGCCTCTCTTCGAACAGAGCGGGACAAGAATCCTGTTCGCCTTGAATCTTACTGGCTCGGGTCAGTATCACGTCGTCGCTGTCGACGTCCCCCAACGGCGCGAGCTCCAACTCCAACTTGACCTCGTGGTTGTGGGGTTGAAGACCGGGGAAACGATCGTTGCACTCATCGTACTCGTCGGCGGGCTGGCCTTGGTGGGGGCCACGCTCATGCTGAGCGTTTGGTCATGGCGGCGCGCCCGTTCGGCTCCGGCTCCCGCTCCCGCGCCGGACGCGGCAGCGGATCCGTTCCCGGATCCACCTCTGGATCCTCTTCCGGATCCGGCCCCCGACCCGCAGGAAGCCGCGCAGGACCCGCCCAACGACAATACGCGAATCTACTGAGCCGTCACGGGAGACGGGTGGAACTCAGCGGGAAAGGTGGGGGACGCCGGAGCCTCGAACTCCGACCATCCCCCCATGGTTCTCGAGCGATCAGACGGCGAGCATCTCGGCGAGCTTGTCGAGGGATTCGTTCCAACCCTGGTTCGCGCCGTCGCGGTCCGGACCCACGGGGATGCCGGCGTGGTGCAAGGTGAGCTTCGTCTTGCCATCCTGATCTTCGAACGTCACGGTCACCTGCATCTCGAGCGGAAAGTCGCGGCTCATTCCGTAGTACGTCGCCGGCACCACGTTGCCTTTCTCGTCCGCGAAGCTGTCCGTGTAGACGATTCGCTTCAACGGGACGACTTCGCGGTACACCCCGGTCCCCCAGATGTCCTTGCCGTCGGCCTGCCGCATGCAATAGAGAAAGGCTCCGCCGACGCGGAGGTCGATCTTCGCGACCGGCGCGGTGAAGGTCCTTGGGCCCCATCAGCGCTTCAGACGCTCCGGCTCCGTCCACGCCTTCCACACACGCTGGCGCGGGGCGTCGAAGACGCGCACGATCACGAGCTCGCGATCTCCGGCTTTCGCGGGCGTGCCCCGTTTCTGCATATCCGTCACCAGTTCGGTGAACCGCTCCATCGTCTCGGCCGCCCCTTCCTCCATGCCGGACGCGAGCATCCCCTCGAGGTCTTCGGCGTTTTGGAAGACCGAACTCTGTGTGAGTTTCGTCTTGCCGCCGACCTCCTCGAAGGTCGCGGTTTCGACGAGGACGTGTCCCGGCATCCCCTCATATTCAAAGGTCCCGACGAGCCGCTTGGGCGGCTCGACCTCGCGATACTCGCCGTGGAACCCGAACTCGTTCCCTTCCGCGTCACGCTGGACGAACCGCCAGCGGCCGCCCGGCCGGACATCCATCTTGTCCACGGTGGTCGAATACCGGCTCGGCCCCCACCACTTGGGGATCAGTTTCGGATCCGTCCACGTCTTCCACACGAGCTCGCGGGGCGCGTCGAACGTGTGCGTCGTCACGAGCTTCCGTTCCGACTTCCTCACAAATTTACTTTTTTTGGGCATGTTTGTGTTCCTCCTTTCCTCGTACATCACGGATTTCTTTCAGGTGTTCGTCCAATCGGGCGAAGCGGTCCTCCCACAGGACGCGGTATCGGGTGAGCCAACCGAACGCCGCGCTGAGCGGTGCGGCGTCGATCTGGCATCGGTGCACGCGCCCTTCCGGTTCGACGACGAGCAGGCCGGCATCCTCGAGCACGTGCAGATGCCTCGAGATGGCTGGCAAGCTCACATCGTGCGGCTCGGCGAGCTCGCTGACGATTGCGTCACCGCCGGCCAGCTGTTCTAGGATCGCCCGGCGAATCGGGTGGGCCAACGCCGCGAAGAAGCGCGGGCGTCGGTGCGTGGCTGGGACCGTGGCGGGCCGCCTCGGGCCCGTGCCACCCGAAAGAGTAAAGGCAAATACTCCGTTTCCCCCCGGGGAGGATTACTACGGCTCAAGGAAGTGCAGCGGCCGGATCGGAAACGGGTGGAGGG
>DASWGO010000241.1:0-3601 GCA_036393695.1 Thermoplasmata archaeon | reverse complement strand
GCTCGTGATCACGCCCCAATCCTTGTCCGGGTCGAGGATGTCGAACGCGGGGACGGGCCCCTTCGTGTCGTTCACGATGGCGGTCATCGTCGCGTTGACGGATTTCCAGCCCACGCTGTCCGTGACCGTGAGGTTGATCGTGAAGGTCCCCGGTTTCTGGAGGGTCCAGCTCACGATGCGCCCCGTCGCATCCGTGAGCCGGTCGCCGTTGAAGTCCCATGCGTATCCGGAATCCAGGATCACCCCGACCTTCCCGGTATACGCGAAGTCCGACGACGCGCTCCCATCGAAGCGGACGACCGTCCCCTCATCGACGCGGAGCGTGAGGCCATTCGCGATGTTGCTCCCCGTCTTGTTCGTCTTGATGTTCGCGATCGGGAGTTGATCGTCCACGAAGAGGGTGATGTTCCGGTACGTCAGGTTCCCGCTCACCTCCTTCACGGTCAGGTTGACGATCGACTGGCCCGCCTGCGTGTACGTGAAGTTCGTCCGGATGCCCCAGGTGGTCGTACCGGGCGGCGCGAACTTCCACGTGAAATTCGCGGACGTGATGTGGCCGTTCGGATCCGTGCTGTCCTCCGCGCTCAACATCAACGATGTATTTCCCGCGACGTATGCCTGGTAATTCGTGAACGTCGCGTTCACAACGTGGAATTTCCCGACCGGAGCGATGACTTTCGCCCTGGCGGTGCCGACGACGCTCTGGGAGATCCTCATCCGGGCTTGCGGCGTCCCCGAAGTCACGCCTGGGTCGATCGTCACCGTCGTGAAGTTCGAGATGGTGACTGGGGCGTTCGACGGAACGAGCGTCGTCGTGTTCAGCTCGTACCTCTTGGGTAAGACGACGGAGTAGACGTAGTCCTGATAAACCGTGGCGTTCGTGTCCGGAACCATCGTCACGTTCACGAAGTAGGTTTTCCCGCCTGTCGCAATGTAAGGCGGCGCCTGTTTGACCTTATACTGCGTTGGCGTCGTTGTGTTGAGCCACACTCTCCCGGTCGGAGTACCGAGGGTGGGGCTCACAGTCACTCCGCAGGGACCGGCGGTTGAGTTATAAGACCGACCGTTCGTCGTGAAGAAACCGTCCGTCGCCACGTATGCGGGCCCCTTGCTGCAGATCCAAGTCTGGAAGGCCGCCATTTCCCCCAGGCTCAAGATTCCGTCGCCGTCTCCGAGGGTCGAGTCAATTTGGAGGCGGAGGTCCCGAAGGTTCGTGGGTCCGAGTCCGGGCAAGGTGCTGTCCGCGTTCAAGGTGAGGTTACGCCAAGCAGTCAGGTTGCTCCAATCAGCGGCCCCGTAGGCCACCGTCGTGTTGTACCGCTCCGGGGGCGCCGGTCGGAGGATCACATCGTGGGGAGTCTGGGCCCCTGTCAAATTTAGGAGCTGTCTCGAGGACAGGTACCCGTCTGCATCGACGAGGAGGTAATACTGTCCGTTGGGCACGCGCGCGGTTTCGAACTGGTAGAAGCTGTTGCTCACAGTCCCCGGGATGAGGCGCGAGATGCTAGTGTTCCCGGCGGTGAAGGGGTTGTACAACCAAGCGACGACCCCCGAACTGAGGAAGGCGCCGCTCGGGCTCTGAACCTGTCCGAACAGTTCGACCGTGCCCGTCAGAGTCAGCGTGACGGCCGACACCGCGCTGACGTCGACCGTCTGCTCGATGGTGACGAAGCTTGGGGCCGAAGCCCGCAGCTGGAAGGAAGCGGGCCACAGCGTGAGGTTCACGACCCCTGTGGTCCCGGTCGTGCCCTGGGCCACGAGTTGGATCCGACCCGTCGGGTTCGTTGACTGGTACGCAGCCACGGTCGCCCCTTGGGTGGGAGATCCTCCATCCTGCACGGTCACGGCGAGGACCTTGGCCGGGGTGCCGTGCGGAAACATGCACAAGTCAATCCTCTTCGTCTGGGTCCCGTCGAATCGTACGTTCGTTCGGTTTTCGTTGGGATAATAGCTGGGTTGGTTGCCCGCGATCATGTAGGTGGCTGGCGGTGGCTGGTTGAAGGTGTAGACGCCCGCTCCATTCGTGGTTGTCGTTGCTGGTGGGACGATCCCATTCACATCGATGAGGGTCACGGTCGCACCGGAAACGAGCGGCAGCGGTCCCCCGCACGTACTAACGACCCCGGTGACCTGGACCGCGGCCCGGGCGACGAGGGGGAGGACCGCCGCGAGGCCGAGCGCGATCACCAGGAAGACAGCGAGCGCGCGGATTGCTCGGTGTCCTCTCAGATGCATTCGGGGATCTCCTATCTCGCACTCAGTCGATCCGTGCCCCTTCACCAACCCGTTCCGAGGCCGGAGAATGCGGCGAATTGAGTGACGCTATTTAAGTGTAATGGGACACCGGGCGGCCTTCAGCGGTGCGGGCCCTTCGCGGAAACTTCCATATCGGCGTCGCCCATCCGCGGCCCTCGTGGCTTCTGACTATGCGCTCGCGGCTGCGACGTTCGTCTTTCTGGTCACCTACGTCCTGATTTCATTACGGACCGTCCGTCGATTCCCCATCGAACGACCCGCGGTCGCGATGCTCGGCGGCGCGCTGATGCTCGTGCTCGGCGTCCTCACCCCGGCCCAGGCTCTCCTCGCGATCAACCTCGACGTGATCGTGCTCCTCGTCGGCATGATGCTCCTCGTCTCCGGGCTCGAGGTCTGCGGATTCTTCGATCTCGTTTCGTCTCGCATTGCGGTTCGGGCGAAGAGCCAGGCCTCGTTCCTCGCGTGGCTCATGGTCGCAACCGCCGCGTTGTCGGCCATTGTCCTGAATGACACGATCGCCCTGCTCGTGACGCCGGTCGTCGTCCGGAGCACGCGCGCTCTGCGGGTGAATCCGCTGCCGTACCTCGTCGCGGTCGCGATCGCCGCGAACGTCGGAAGCCTGGCGACGGAGGTCGGCAATCCCCAGAACGCGTTCATCGCCATCCAGTCGGGGATTCCGTTCCTGACCTTCACGGCGTATCTTCTCCCGGTGACGGTCGCCTGCCTCGCGGTCGCGATCGGCCTCGTCTGGCTCGCGTTTCGGAAGGACCTCGCAATCCCGTTGGCTCATGCCGGATCTGCGGAGCCCGTGCATCTTCAACGGAGAGGTCTCGTGGTGACTCTCGGGGTGACGGTCGGCGTGGCGGCCGCGTTCTTCGCGTCCCCGACCCCGGTCTGGCTTCCGTTGGTCGCCCTCGCGGGCGGCTCGTTCGTCCTGTTTTTCCTGCCGTTCTTTGCGAAGACGACCGCCCGGACCCTGATCGCGAAGGTGGACTGGAGCATCATTCTGTTCTTCGTCGGTCTTTTCATCGTCCTCGAGGGAGTTCGCGTCTCCGGACTCTCAGCCGCAATCCAGGGCGGTTTCACGTCCACGGTGGGAGGCCAGTCCGGCGGCCTCGTCTGGCTGGTCGGTCTTTCCGCGCTGCTGTCGAACCTCATCAGCAACGTGCCTGCGGTTCTCTTGCTCGCGACGGTCGTCCCGCGCGGCTCCACGCAACTCTGGCTCGGGCTCGCCGCGAGCTCGACCCTCGCAGGGAACGCGACCATCCTCGGGGCCGCGTGCAACGTCATCGTCGTGCAGGTCGCGTCCCGGGACGGGGTGAGCGTCTCGATGAAAGACTTCGTG
>DASWGO010000240.1:0-2834 GCA_036393695.1 Thermoplasmata archaeon | reverse complement strand
CAGGTCGCTGGCCAGGGCGTCTTCGATGCGGGCGGGATCTTTCGGTCCCGGGCCCATCAGCAGTCCTCCGAGGTCCAATCGGCCATGGGCCCGCAAGAAACCGGCGAACCGCGCGGCCAGGTCGGTCCTCGTGTCCCAGGGACGGATCGTCCGCCAGAAGAGGGAGCGATGCCCCCGAAGCGACTCGCAGACCTTCGCGCCGAGCGTCGACTTGCCGATTCCGGTGATCCCGGTGGCGACGACGACCCGATTTCCTTCCAATGCATGGAGGACCGACGCCAGCTCCTCCGCGCGACCATAGAAGCGATCGACGGCCGGCGCCTCCTGAGTCATATCGACGAACCCTGCCTTCGCAGTGATGGGTGCGTCCGCCACGTATCCGAGAGTCTGGAGTTCTCCGAGCAACTCGAGCACCGCCGACCCTCGACGGTCTTCCAGGACGATGCGGGAGAGGGGGACCGCCTGAGTCTTCCCTGCACGGTCGCGAAACGGGACTTCCTCGCGGAGAAGATCGGAGCGCAGGGCGGCCGCCTGAGCGCGGCCTTTCGCGGTGAGGAAGTACGTCTTGTGGCGCCGCCGCGACCTCTTGACGTGGGCGAGCCGTTCCTCGACGAGACCGTCGGCCATCAGCGGACGGACGTATTGAACGACGTGCTGGACCCGGATTCCCGCCGCGCGTGCGATCGCTTCCTGCGTGACCTCCGGAGGGGCTTCGTACGCGTCTGAAAACCGACTGTAGTCGAACAGATGGAGCTGGATTCGTTCCTTGGCTGTGAGGGTGCGCATTGGCTGCCGTCGCGGAGTCCGGAGAACAGCGACATTGTGGCTAGATAATGTTTCGCACGGGTTTGGGCGATCTCTGGAGGTTCTCGATTATTTTCAGACGGGTGCGCTTGCACCCCCTCGTTCATCGCGTCCGGAACTCGATCTGCAGAACGTAAAGGCCTAGGCTAAGAGGAGCGCAACGGACCGAGGATGCTGGTCGGTCATTTTTCGATTGGCGTCCGCGCCAGGTTGCCCTATTTCGTCCAAGAGCAGTTGTCGCTCTGGACGTCCGGGTAGCCGAGGAGGTACTTCAGGACGAACCACGCGTGGGTCGACCGTTCGCCGACTCGTCCGGATTCACCGACCTGGCACGAATCCACAAGTGTCATGAAATCAATGCATATCATGCATCCAATGGCTTCGAAGGTCCGCGAGTATACGACCCTGCCGGTCCGCAAAGAGACGCTGCGCCGCCTGAAGGCTACAAGGTCGGCGGCGTCAGTTATGATGAGCTCCTCGACGACCTTCTCGACGCCCACCCGCCGGAGGAATTCTTCCTAGAGCATCTGCGACGGCTGAAGCGAGAACCTAGACGGCCCTGGTCCGAAATCAAGAAAGAACTCAACCTCTGAGGAGGGTCGTTGGCCGCGTATGAATTCCGCATCTGAGAGAACAGGCAAGACGCGCTATCGGCCACGCGATCTAATACCAATCTGGTTCATGATCGCGTTCTTTGCAGTGGCCACCTTAATCTGGGCGCGCGCCCTGATTTTGCAGCTTGTGAATTCCGAATTCGATGCTGGAGCTTGGCGATCTCTTTCCACGGTCTTCTACATGATTGGGTGCGGTGCTCTCGCATTCGTATTCACTCTCTTTGCCCGGAGTCGATTGCGCGGCCCGCCTAACTAAAGCGGAGGCGTTGGCGATGCGCCGACCACAGCCGATTGAAGCTCGCAGCTGCCATGTCAAACTTTTCGCGAGAGGGACGTTAGGCAGCCGCGACGCTAACGGTCGCCCGGAGCCTACGGTTTCTCGATCGGCGTCCGCACGAGGTTCCCCCACTCCGTCCAGGAGCCGTCATAGTTCCGAACGTCCGGGTAGCCGAGGAGGTACTTCAGGACGAACCACGTGTGGGACGATCGCTCGCCGATCCGGCAATAGGCGATGACCTCCTTGTCCGGTGTCACGCCCTTCGGCTCGTACAACGCCTTCAGCTCTTCCAGCGCCTTGAACGTCCCGTCCTCGTTCACCGCCTGCGCCCAGGGGATGTTCTTCGCCCCGGGGATGTGTCCGCCGCGCTGCGCGTGCTCCGTCGGATATTCCGGCGGCGCGAGGATCTCGCCGCTGAACTCCTTCGGCCCGCGCACGTCGACGAGCACCTTCCCCGCCTGCTTGTACGCCTCCCGGACGTAGGCGAGGTAGACCCGGAGCGTCTCGTCCGGCTCCTTCGCGGTGAAGGTCGTCGCCGGGAACGACGGCACGTCCTTCGTCACGGGCAGGTCCTGCTCGATCCATTTCTTCCGACCGCCGTTCAGGAGGACGGTGTTGTCAACGCCGTAATACTTGAACACCCAGAACGCGAACGCCGCGAACCAATTGTTGAAGTCGCCGTACAGCACGATCTGATGGTCGTTCGAGATGCCGAGGCGGCCGAAGAGCGCCTCGAGGCTCTCCTTCGAGACGATGTCCCGGCGCACCGGATCGTTGATGTCCTTCTTCCAGTCGATCAGGACCGACCCCGGGATGTGCCCCAGGTTGTAGTTCGGCGTCGGGTCATAGTCGACCTCGACGATCCGCACGGTCTCATTGCCAATGTTCCCCTTCACCCAGCTCGTGTCGACCAAGACTTCGGGATGCGCGTAAGCGGCCATCGTCCTTCGCTCCGGGCCGTCCGAAGTATTACACCGTTATATTCCTTGCGCGTATCGGTATTCCTATCCGACTTGGGCAGGCATCGTAAAACCCGACTACGGATTGGCCCACCCCCTAATTGAGACCGGACTGTTACATCTGCAGAGTACTTTCAAATAGCTGGGTCTCGAATCCCGAACCCGGAGGGAGTGCCGGGG
>DASWGO010000239.1:0-1533 GCA_036393695.1 Thermoplasmata archaeon | reverse complement strand
ACGATGACTAGGTGCCTCCTCGTATCGCCGCGATTCTCTGAGTTCAGCTACTGGAACTACCGCGAGGTCTGCGAGCTCTTCGGAGCTCGATATCCGGCGGCCCCGCTCGGTCTGGTCACGGTCGCGGCGCTCCTGCCCCGGGAGTGGACGATCCGGCTCCTCGATCTCAACGTGCGAGAGATGGATACGGAACTGCTCGACTGGGCCGACATCGTCATGACTGGCGGCATGATCCCACAGCAGCGGAACCTCCTCTCTCTCATCGAGCTCTGTCACGCGCGCGGGAAGCGGGTCGTCGTCGGCGGCCAAGATCCCACTAGCCAGCCCGACGTCTACGCCGACGCGGATTACTTGGTGCTCGATGAAGGGGAAATGACGATCCCGAAGTTCCTCGACGACCTGGAAGCGGGAGCCACGCACGGGATCTACCGCTCCCAGGAGAAGCCCGACGTGGCCCGAAGCCCGACGCCGCGGTTCGACCTGCTGGAGCTCGGGAGGTACCTGCACGTCGGGATCCAGTTCTCCCGCGGCTGCCCGTTCAACTGCGAGTTCTGTGACATCATCGAGCTCTACGGCCGGAAGCCCCGCACGAAAACCCCGCAGCAGGTTCTCCGCGAACTGGACTGTCTCTACGCGCTGGGCTACCGAGGGCACGTGGATTTTGTCGACGACAACTTCATCGCCAACAAAAGGGCCGTGATGACGTTCTTGCCGGAGCTCCTCACGTGGAGCCAGCAGCGCGGGTTTCCGTTTTTCTTCAGCACCGAGGCGACCATCAACCTCGCGGACGATCCGAAGCTGCTCGGCATGATGGAAGCCGTGGACTTCCGCTACGTCTTCGTCGGCATCGAGACGCCTGATAAAGAGCTCTTGATCCGTACCCAGAAGAGGCAGAACACGGGCCACCCCATCGTGGAGAGCGTGCACCGCCTCAACGATCACGGGATGGTCGTGACCGCCGGCTTCATTCTCGGGTTCGATGGCGAGACGCCGGGGGCCGCGGACGCCATCGTGGCGTGTGTGGAAGCCGCGGGAATCCCGATGGCGATGGTCGGGCTGCTCACCGCGCTCCCGCATACGCAACTGACGCGCCGGCTCGCTCGAGAAGGACGACTGCCCGATGGCTACTCGCTGCAACGGCCGGGCGAGGTGGATCAGGCCACGGGCGGTCTGAACTTCACACCGTCGCGGCCCCGCGCGGAGATTCTCGCAGACTTCGCGTCGATCCTGCGTCGCTTGTACGCTCCGAAGCCCTATTTCGGCCGGGTGCTGGCGCTCGCCCGCCGACTCCGCCGGCAGCCCAAGCAGCTCGGATCAACGAGGGGACGGTGGACGGATGTCGTCGCACTCTGTGCAGTTACATGGCGGCTCGGGTTCGGGCGCGGGACGGCACGGTACTTCTGGCGCAACGTGCTGGCCGTGCTCCTGACGCGACCGAAAAACTTCGAAGCGGCAGTCGATCTCATGGCACTCTTCCTCCATTTCCGCAAGCACACGCGGTTCGTACTCGACGGACTCGAGCGAAATCTCGGG
>DASWGO010000238.1:0-6445 GCA_036393695.1 Thermoplasmata archaeon | reverse complement strand
CGAGAAGAACTCTTCCCGGAACAGGAAAATGTGGCCGATCTCGTTGGTGAGCATCGAGCCGAGTGTAAAGCCGAACACCGTAATCGGGAAGACCCAAAGCGTGATCGGGATGTCCCCGCGGATGTACGGCTGCGCCTTCTTCAGCGCATAGAATTGGAACACGATTGCTTCGAACATCATCAAGGCGAAGAACGGCCCGAAGATCATGAGGTGGGGCGGCGTCCACGTCGAGTCACGAACGAGGAACGAGTGTTGCGCCGGATCCCAAATTACCGGGATCGCAACCGCGTTATACGTGACCGCTGTGATCCACCACATCCACATCAGGTTTCGAAGCGCCCTCCCTTCATCCGCAATGCTGAAGACCGGCTTTCCAGTTGACGTCGCCATCGCCATATTCAGACCCTCCCGCCGCTCCGCATGCCAAACCCTGACATGCCAGCCACGGGAAGTCTTCGTCAGGTCATAAGGGTTTCCGTCTGCGCTCGGGGGCCGCCCGGCGGGGCACGACCGGTGCTGCGGTCCGGGTCATCCGGGAGGACGAGTCCGCCGTTCCCTGAATTTGAGGAACACGCCCGCAAGGGCCACGAGCGCAACCCCCAGCGGCGCGAGATACAATGGCCACGCGTCCGACTGGGCTTGCACGAGGTTGAAGGCGTACGTCACGTTCACGCGGACGGGTTGATCGTTCCTCCAGTAGACCATGTACGGCTCCTGGACCGGAGCGGTCCAGGCCCCGCTCACCGAGCTTGAGGTCGTGTTGTAGAACACGTCGTATCGTCCCGGGGGATGGCCGTGAATCTCGAAGTATACCGGAGGGCCGGACCCATTGTTGACACTCCACGAGTAAACCAAGGTGTCCCCTCGGCGCACCGGGAACCCCATGTCCGCTAAGTACGCGTGCAGCGTGTAGTTCAGCGATCCGGTCGGAGTGAGGACGAAGGTCCCCTGGCCGGTCAGGATTCCAGACCCGGTGCCGTTCGCCACGACACGGGGGGCCGCCAGAGTCGCGGCGGCAAGGGAGAGGGCGACCAGCACTCCAATGCGAATCCTCACCCGACACCCTCACAGAAGAAGGCGGAACGTCTGACTCAAGGCTCGCGTCGGTCCCTTACGCATTCCGCTTCGCCGAGACCGACTAAAGCGCCGTGCTAGATGTTGCTTGTGGTACGACGACCGGTCGAAGACGACTTCAGCGCGGCGAGAGACAATGGTTTAAAAACGAACGTCGATACCCCCGCGAGGGGGAGAGGCAATTGGTCTCAACAGACATCGTGGGCTTGGGTCTCATCGGATTTTCGGTGAATTGTCTGATGGTTGTGTTCAACACAATCGGAATCGAAAAGAAAGATACTGACAAGCTGGGCGGAGGATGGGGGCTCGCGCATCTTTCCCTTGGCGCGATGATGATCCTTGTCGGGGTCTCGACGTACATGACGAATCCCACGACCGTCGACGCGATCTCCGGCTTCTTTGGGATTGCGTTGGTTTTCTATGGTTTCTTCTGGGTATTCCTCGGAGCGAGTTTGGTTCGCGGGGCCGACCTCCGGCCCATCGGCCACGTCTCCATCGGATTCGCCATTGTCGACCTCTGGTTCCTGAACGCATCCTTGAAGTTCAGTGCGGCTAACGGCGGAAAATACGTGAGCCTGACAATCCTCCTGGTGGTCCTGACGGTCGTGTTCTTCGTGCTGTACGCTGGAGTCCACGGAAGGGCAGTGGCGTTCAAGGTGAACTCGGTCCTGCTGATCATCCTTGCCTTGCTGGGATTCTACCTCGCGTTCAGCTTGATATATCCGGGCGGGTACGTCCCGTTCTAGGGACGCGACGACTGAGACCAACCGCTGGCCTTCTGCCATGGGTAGTTGGCCTCAGGCCGAAGGGCGCGATCGTTCCCTACGGCTCTTCCCGATTGAGGCGCGACTCGAGAAGCGCTCGGCAAAGTTCGGCGTTCAGGCTGAAGTTGGACTTTGCCGACCGACTCAACGCGAGCATGGATTCGAGCTCGTGGGGTTCAGGACGCGTCCCGTCCAAGTCCGAGATAACTAATGGACCGTCCCCCCTTCCAAGTCCGTCGAGAAAGCTGAGATAGCGAGCGACGCGCTTCGCGTCGACTGGATCCGAGATCCGGAACGACTTGCCGCCGAGAGTCAGGATGAACGTTTCGCCCTCGGCGATGAAGTCGCGTCGGGTCAAGCCGAGGAGGTCGGAAGGATTGACGCCGGCACGGGACACCGCGGCGACCATCGAGTGGAGCCGGCTGCGGAGGACCCTCGTCCGAATCATGCGGTTCAGTTCCTCCAGATTGCCGCCAGCCTCCGTCGGATAGCACTCGGAGAACGATTTGCGGGAATTGATCCCGCCGTTGATCCGGTCCGAGTCGTGATGGCCCTCCAGATGCAGGCGGACCTCGCGGATCCCGTCGAGCTTCGAGACGACGTCCCGCGCCTCCTCAAGCATCATGTATACGAAGTTCGGGGAGCACCAAAAGGTCGACGTGACCAAGTCCAAGGAGACTCGACCATCGTTCGAGATGGAAAGCTCCTTCACGAACCCGAGGTCGGTAATCGGCTCGTCGAGCTCCGGGTCAGTGACCGTTGAAAGGGCTCGAAGGACGCTTTGTTTGAGCTCGACGTGGACATCCTGGGTCATCATGCACCTGGAGCAACAGGGCTCCACTATCGCGCGAGGGGCCGTCCCTTCTTCGCCGCCTCGCCCAGGTGGATCGTCCCGGGCTGAAGGTTGAGCTTCTTCGAGAGCGCGTCGTTCTTCTGAGTCTTCTTCTGCTGCTCGATGTCGATGCCCCACACCTTGGCGGCGTTCTCCCCGAGGATTTTCTTTTTGATCTCCATCGTGAGGTCGACGCCGTACTCTTTCTTCAGGTCCTCGGGAAGTTCGAAGTTCAGGAAATCCTCGATGACCCATTTCGGATGCCACAGGGCGTAGTCCGCGCTGAAAAGAATCCGGTCCGGGCCGAGCCAATACAGCAGGTTCGCCATCATCTCGGCAAAGTACCTCGGCCGCGTATGGACGAACGCCATCGCGACCGCCATGCCGGCGTAGATGTTCTTGTCCTGCGTGGCGACCCAGCAGAAGTCGTCCAGTCGCGGGAGCCCGATGTGCGTCACGACGAACTTCATGTCGGGAAACGAGGTGGCGGCCGTGTCCACGTCCCCGATATCGAAGGCATCCTTGTCGAGGGGCCAGACCGTGGGGCCCTTATGGGCCACCTGGACATTGATCCCGAGTTCCCGGTTTTTCTCCAGGAAGGCGAACGCCTCTGGAGAATCGAGCCGCCAGCCCCGCGACATTCCGCCGTTCTCCTCCTTCCACTCCGCCGTGTAGAGCTTTACGTTTCTCATTTGGAACGGCCGGATCCGGAACTTCTTCACCTGCTCTTCCAGCAGGGCCTTCCCGGCCTCGCCGTCCCGGGGGTCCCACCGACTGCCCATGACGAGGCGGTCGGGCCACTTCGTGACGTAGCCGCCAATGGCGTCGACGTTGCTGAATCCCTTGTGGTAGAAGTAATTCAACGTCTGCGGCTCGAAAATCGCCATGTCGACGTGGCCTTCCCCGAAGACGTCATGGAGCGCCTTCTCCTCCCCGTAGTAGGCATAGGTGTCCCAGTCCCAGACGTATTCCTTCGGGCTCAGGGCTTTCGTGTAGTCATAGAAGCAATTGATCCAACCTTTGGCGAGGTCGGGCCGCAGCCAGTTCTCCTTCGCCGCGTTCCAGATATGGAAGTGGTAGTCGACGATGAAAATGTCCTGCTTCTTTCCGTCCGGCGTCTCGGCAGTGATCACGAAGAGAGCCCCCTAACCCTGGGTCGGATGAACGGCCTTGCGCGGCTTAAACCTATTCTCGCGGGCGGAGGCCAGAGGGACGAGGTCTCGGGCGCCTCGCGCCGATGGCCGGATTGTGCCGGCCGGTCCTCGGGTCCCACGGAACCAAATCGAAGAAGAGTTATCTCGCATAGCTCATCCCTCACGAGCGGGGCCGGAGGAGATCGAATGGATTCACCGCAGATCGAAGGAGACACGACGTCGGGGAATGGAATGTCCGGGGGGATTGGGCCAACCGGTTGGCGCGCGTGGACTTTGGAGCAGGTCCTTGTCCTCGGCGGGTTCGTCTCGATGGTCTTGGCCGTCGTCATTCTGCTGACTTACGACCCTTCGTTCGCTGTGGGTCTCGTCGTCGTAATCATTCCGGGGATCATTTTCACTGGCCTTCTCTTCTGGAGACCCCGGCGTTGGACCTATCTGATCGCCGGCGTCGCGAATTGCTTGCTCGGGATCATCGCGCTCCCCATCGGCCTTATCGGCGCCCTCGGGAATCCGCTCGTCGGTCCGGTCTACGGCAGCGTGGTGCTGGCGACGTTGTCAATCCTTTTGGCCTTGCCCGCAGGAATTATCGGTTACCTTCGTGGACGGAAAATATTGCGGCAGAGGACGCTGGCCGAGGGGATTTACGGCCTCCAGGGCTTCGCCGCCATTGCTCTCGTGGCGGTGAGCATCGGGGCCATGGCGGCGGGAGCCCTTGCCTATCAGAACCTGTTGGCGCCCGTTCCGATGACCGGGCCGTTTTACGACATCCCGGCCTCGGCGAACGTTTCCATATTGACGGAGAATTCCCGGTTCACCCCGAGCGCGTTCAATGTCACATCGTTCACCACCACGAAGATCACGCTGCTCAATGAGGATGACGCGCCTCACACGTTCACGTACGTTAACAACGGGACGACCTACAACCACGACCTCCCCGGAGGAAGCACGACGCGATTCTTCGTGCTCTTCCTCGCTCCGGGGACGGTGCCGTTCTGGTCCATCCCCGATCGAAGCGGGGGCATGGTCGGCAACATCACTGTCAACTCCGCCTAGCGTGGCCCTCGAGGGACCCGGCGACACAGAACCGGCTAGCCGACTCTGATTCCGCGATTCGCCACGAATGCTCGGCCCTCATCCAATGCCGGTACGACAACGAGGCCGCGATCGCCTCGTGGGATTCCGGAAGTCGTTGTCTTGCCGGAAGGGGTATGCAACGACTACTTGCTCTGAAGCAACTCAATCCAGATGCCGTTCGGGTCCTTCACGAACGCCTCGCGCCACCCGTACCACCCGCCGATTTCGCAGGGACGGATGACGACCTCGACCCCTTTGCGGGACAATTCGGCGATGGCTCCATCGAGGTCGTCCACGTCGAACGAGAGGTGGTCGAGTTCCTCGCCGTTGACGTAGGGAAGACCGAATCGGCTCCCTTCGGCGTACCAATTCAATTCGAGGAGTTGGTCCCCGCCGGGACTCCGCAAAGTCACGACCTCTCCTTTCGTGGGCGGCGTCGGCTCCCTCTTGTCGACGACCTCCATCCCCAAGACCCCGGTATAGAACCGGAGGGATTCGTCCATGTCCTTGACGCGGATGCCCGTGTACTTCAGGCGATAGGAGCGCATTGCTGGAGCAACCGCTACAGCCTAAAATAAGGTGCAGTGACGCCCACCCGATGGGCCTTGCGGAGACCCCCACCTCCGTTCGCTCACTGACGAGCGGCCTGAAGTGCACGCCGCCAGCGAACGACCAGCTCCGCCCGCCTCAGGAGTGGGGCTAGAAGCGATTTCCGATGCAGATTTTGCACGTTGACCGCTCGCATCTAGGCGGGGCGATTCGAAATGGAAAAGGGCCGAGGCCGTGAGGCCCCGGCATGAAGGGGACAACGCTTAAGACGCGACCTGAACTGCGCCTATTTCAAGGCGCAGGATTAGTGTTTCGTGACCACAGAATAGGATTGGGTCCGTCCGGATTTGAACCGGAGTCTAGTGGTCCCGAACCACCAAGGATAGACCAAGCTACCCCACGGACCCAGCGCGACGCGCGGTAGGTGTGGGGTCTCTATAAGTGTTGCGCGCGACTCCGGTTTTCGTCGACCGAACATCCTCGTTTCGCGCTGCCTGTGAAGTGTGCTGTCGGGTTTCGCGATCCGGGCCTCTCGTTCTGGGATGGCCATTCCGCCTGCAGATACTCAGCGACGAGCTTTCATTACCAGGCGTCCCCTCGATCCTGTGATGGAACAGCTCCAGATGGAGCCGCGGGCTCGGAAAAAGAAGAAAAGCAACAAGCTCGAATTCGATGCCTCACAGGTCTTCGGGACGTCGAAGGATAGCGAGATCCAGATGGACTTGGATTCGGCCCGGTACGCGGCCCAAAAGGGCGAAGGCGGAGACCGACGAGTCTAGTTCTCGTATCCGTCCGTTGTCGTGATTGCGGCGGAAGACCCGGAGGGAACGTCGTCGCGATCCCGGGGATGGCTTCGGTCCTGTTCGTCAGCCGCCGATAGCATCTTCGACACGCTTATATATACGTCAACTTGTCGCGCGCTCCATGGAGTTCCCGCTCCGCGAAAAAATCGCGGGCGAAATCGCCCTCTCCGACCAGCCTGGCAAGACGATGCGGAA
>DASWGO010000237.1:0-2842 GCA_036393695.1 Thermoplasmata archaeon | reverse complement strand
AACTCATCTCGAACGACTCGGAGGAAGGACAGCTCCTCCTGAGGGCGTTCGGCGGCATCGCGGCCATCCTGAGATATCGGGTGACGTGATGGGCCACGACCCATGGTCCGAGCTCCGGGATCGCGCGGAGCGGGTCCGGCGCTCCATCGAGTCCGAGCTCCGGGTCACGACGCCGGGGATTCTCCAAGAGGCCCCCGCCGACCACGGCCTCTTCGCCCTCGCGGCGCATGGTTGGGCCAAGGAGCTGAAAGCGTCTCCGGCTTCGATTGCGACACGCGCCTCTCGCGTGAAGCCTGTGCCGCCGTTCGCTCCGCTGCGGCCCGAGGGCCCGTACGTCAACTTCACGGTGGACCCGGCCCCCTTCGCGGAGCTGGTCCTTTCCGCGGTTCGTTCCGACGGCGACACCTACGGCACGTCGCCGGCCCGGAAGGAGCGGGTCCTGCTCGAGCACACGAGTGCGAACCCCACCGGGCCGTTGCACGTGGGCCGGGCCCGCAACCCGTTCCTCGGCGACGCCCTCGTCCGCCTCCTGCGCGCCGCCGGGTACAAGGTCACGAGCGAATACCTCGTGAACGATATCGGACGTCAGATGGTGTTGCTCTACTGGGCCGTCACCCATCTCCCCGAAGACCCCTCCGGTTCGGAGGAGCGGATCGAGTACCGCTACGTGAAGCTGTACCAGAAGGCGAGCGCCAAACTCGAGGCCGACGAGAACCTGAAGCGCGAGATTGAACGGCTCACCCAACGTTTCGAGGGCGGCGACGTCCAGCTGACGAAGGACATCCGAAAGGTCGGGGAGGCCGTCCTTGGCGGCGTTCTGGAAACCCTTCGCCGCGTCAACGTCACGTACGACTCGTTCTTCTGGGAGAGCGACGCGATCCTCGATGGGAGCGTCCAGCGGGTGATCGAGCGTCTGATGCCCCTAGGCAAAGAGGAAGACGGCGCCCACTACCTCGACCTGACCGGTTTCGGCCTGGAAGGGGACGCCGCGAAATACTTCTTCGTGCGGCGCGACGGGACGTCCCTCTACACGACCCGGGACATCGCCTACCACCTGAACAAGATGGGTCGGTGTGACGTCGCCATCGACGTCATCGGAGAGGATCACAAACTCTCGTTCCAACGATTGAAGGCCGCCTTCCACCTGATGGGGATCGACTGGGCACCGGAGACGATCTTCTACGCGTTCGTGAACCTGCCGGAGGGCCGGATGTCGACGCGCAAGGGACGCGTCGTCTATCTCGACGACCTGATCGACGAAGCGATCGACCGCGCGTATGCGGAGGTCGCGAAGCGCCGCGAGGATCTCCCGGAGGCGAAGAAACGGGAGATCGCCCAAACGATCGGCGTGGCGGCGGTCCGGTACAACATCGTCCGCGTTCAGGCGGAGAAGGCGATCACGTTCCGTTGGGAGGAGGCCCTGAGCTTTGAGGGCAACTCCGCGCCGTTCCTCCAGTACGCCCATGCGCGGGCGTGCAGCATTCTCGCGAAGGCCGATGCGCACGGCCCCTCGGATCTGCGTCTCCTGGTGCACCCGCAGGAACAGATGCTGATTCGCTGGATCGCGAAGTTCCCGTCGACCGTGCGAGAGGCCGCGGAGGGCCGCCGCGTCCACGCCGTCGCGGCGTACGCCGCGGATTTCGCGTCCCAGTTCAACCTGTTCTACCGCGACTGCCCCGTGCTCACGGCGGAACCCGCGAGCCTCCGGGGAGCGCGTCTCGGCCTTGTCGATGCGTCCCGTCTCGTCCTGCGGAACGCATTGGAGGGTCTGGGGCTCAGCGCTCCGAAAGAGATGTGAGAGATCGCGAGAAAGTGGAATCCCAAAGGACGGCGCCTAGAGGCGCTTCTTCTCTTCCTTGATTTCCTTCCTCGGCCGTTTCTCCTCGTCGGCGCCCTTCTCCCGCCTCCGGCCGCGGATCGGGCGCCACTCGCCGGCCTTGATCTTGCGCCTCGCGTACATCCCGAATACGAAGAGGACGATGACGCCGATCACGCTGCCGTAAATCGCGTACGGCTGCCATGCCGGCTGTCGAACGTTCACGGGCAAGGAAGCGCGGTTCTCCGCGGTGCGCCAGGTGTACGGCTCCGTGGCGTCGTACACAAACGCTTGGATTGTCTTGTTCCCTTGGCCGCTCAGGCTCACGGTGAACACGAGCTTCACGGTGTCGCCCGCCGCGATCGTATGGTTCGACGTCGGATTTCCGTTCTTGTCGAACCACTGGGCCTGTTGGGCCAACAGGGTCGTCTGGCCGCCGCTGATCGCCGACAGGTTCGTGACGACGAGGGAGGCGGCCAAGCGGTTCGCTTTGTTCGTCACGTTGACCGAGACCGTCACGGAGTCGCCTTCCGCGGGATCGGTCGGGCTGACCTTCATCGAGCTCTGATGGGTCGTCGGGTCGAGCGCGATGAACAGGTCGGCATGGAGCGAGTTGTCGATTTGCACTGTGATGTTCCGACTCAGGTTGCCCCAATTCCACTTGCCATTCGGGAAGCCTGTGTCATGCACAGCCAGCTTGACGTTGTAGCTCAGGTTCCAGTCCTGCCAGGCGAAGGTGATGTTGACCCCGTTGAACGTGTGGGTGGGCCCCGGAGAGCCCACCAACGGCCCCGGGATCGTCCATGTGAAGGTCAGCGCGGACATATTGTTGTAGTCATCCGTGGTCCTCGAGGCGTTCAGCGCGATCGTCTTCCGCTCGAACGGGCTCGTGATCACGCCCCAATCCTTGTCCGGGTCGAGGATGTCGAACGCGGGGACGGGCCCCTTCGTGTCGTTCACGATGGCGGTCATCGTCGCGTTGACGGATTTCCAGCCCACGCTGTCCGTGACCGTGAGGTTGATCGT
>DASWGO010000236.1:0-2440 GCA_036393695.1 Thermoplasmata archaeon | reverse complement strand
GAGGAAGGCCTTTGCGGGCCTCCAGCGCTGTCGTTGCGCGAACATTGCAACACCCAACAGGATTCCAATGGGGAAGATCGCAAGCATGTAGGATGACTGCCACCACGGAGGCGGGATCGGGTTGTGCACCGTCACCTGCATAGCGGGGTCGGACCCGAGCATTGTGAAGACGACCTGACCGGAGCCGTTGACGGTTCCGGTTGCAAACGACGAGCCGTCTTTCGTCACGGTGTACGGGATGCCCGCGGCATTTCCGCCGATCGTCCATGTGACCGTCTGGGACGATTCGCTGGAGGAGTGGGTCCAGGAGTACGAGGAACCGCGAGACCACTCGCTGAACCCCGCGATGTTGACCAAAGCGGTCGTATCGCTGTTCGTGACCGAGAGGTCGGTCGCGTTCACGGATCCGTCGGCAATCGTCCCGTTGACCGTCAGGCCGTTGAATGCGATGCGGTAGCTCGTCATCGTCAGTACGTTTGAGCTCGTCACCGTCAGGGTGTCCGCGGTCAGGTCGGACCGGAGAGCGACGGTCCCCGCGATGGTCAATGTGGCGAACCGCTGGCCCGCACCGAGGGTGATCGTGCCGCTCCCGCCGGTGAACGTCACCGCAGAGTCGATCGACGCGAGAGTCGCCGCCGAGGAGGTGTCCCATGATCCAGCGATGGAGAGCGTGGAGGTTCCGAGGTTGAGGACCGCAGGACCGCTTGAAGTCAGATTGCCGTCGAAAATGGACGTGGAACTCGTCAGCATCAGCGCCCCCGACCAGGTGATGCTCGAGGCAAAGGTCGTGCTGATTCCGGGGCTCACGACGAGGTCGTGCAGGGTCTGTGTGACGTTGATGGAGCCGCCCGAGATGTTGACGACGACGGTCGAGGTCCCGGCCGCGAATGCGCCGGCGGGTGTGCTCAGCGACCGAACCGTCAGGATGCTCGCGTTCGCGGTGAGCGCCCCCCCAACGTCCACCGTCAGAGCACTCGCGATAATCGGGAGACTCGCGCCCGACGTCGTCAACGTGGTCGTCCCGGGGCCACCTTGTATTACAACCGTCTGCGCCACGAGGCCGTCCGAGGCCATCGTAAACGTGGTGGTGGAGGAGCCGCTGTCAAACTCAATCGTGCCGAATTCGTTGCCGGCCAAGTTGGCTCCAGCGAACGTCATGATCTGATCCGTCGTCGCGTTGAATGTGACAACGGCAGATCCTGCGGACCAAGATACCGAGGTCGAGGCGTTCGTCCAATTCCCGGAGATGATCCAGGTTCCCGAGCCAAAGGCGATGTAGGACGAAGCCGAAGAGACGTTCACGTTTCCCGCGATGGAGACGGACCCCAACGTCGATATGAGGTAGCCACCGGCCAACGTCACGTTCCCGTTCACCGTGAGCGAGTGCGGGCCCTTGGCGAGTCCACCCGAGGAAATGGTGAGGGAGGAGACGGTCAACGGAGATGCCAACGAGACGTTCCCTCCGATGATCAACGACGCGAGCGCTTGAGCAGGCCCGAGCGCAATCGTTCCGGAGGCGGCGGTGAGGGTCACCGTGGACGAGCCGGCAGTGAAAGCCGAGGATGATCCGGAGGTGTCCCATGAGCCCGACGCGGAAATCGAGCCGGTCGTCAGGGAAATGGAATTCGTCCCGGCGTCGTTCATTGTCACCCCGGAGACGACGATCGAAGACACGGTCCCGATCAGGCTCCCGCCTCCAGAGATCGCGAGGTTGGCGCCCCCGGTGATGTTGTTTCCCGATGTGGTGAGCCTGCCCGTTACGGACAGCGTGCCGCGCACGTCGAGCGCGGTGTTCTGCGTGACCGTCCCGGAGACGACCAAATTGTTGAATCCATTGGTGGCATCGAGGGTCGCGACGCTCGCCGACGTGCCCGACATCCTGACCGCGCTGGTGCCTCGAGCGAACGTCGAACCGGCGCCCGACGTATCCCACTGCCCGCTCACGGTCCAAGACCCGCTCGTGAGGGTCAGCGTACCGGAGGCTCCGCCGGTCAACGTGACGTCGACCACGGTGACGCTCGATGCGTTTGCGGTGAGGATTCCCGAGTTACCGACTGCAAGCGATCCGCCGGTTAAAGAGAGATTCGATGTCGCCAGCGTGGTCGTCGATCCCGCGGAATCCTGGATTAGGAGGAGTCCGCTCCAGCGCACGCCGTTCGCCGCCATCGAGAAGACGACTGTCCCACTGCCCGCTGCGGACTGGAATGTTACATCGTGGAATTCGTCGCCTGCGAGATTCGCAAAAGTCAACGTTCGCGAAGAGGGGGAATCGAAGATCACGACGCCGGTTCCTGCGACCCAGTTCGTCGAGGTGCTGCTGTTAGACCAGGAGCCTGCGAATGTCCAGGTGCCGCTGCCCATCCGGAAGTAGACCGACGTACTCGTGATTGACGTGTCACCGGAGATCGTCATCAGGGACGCCCCGCCGGACCCGTCGAGG
>DASWGO010000235.1:0-2186 GCA_036393695.1 Thermoplasmata archaeon | reverse complement strand
CGTCGAGGAACAGGCGAAGAGACTCGCGCAGCTCTTGCGGGACAAAGGCTTCGCGCGGAGGTGAGTCGATGGCGGGCGACGTGCTGATCTTCGCGGAACATCTGGAAGGCCGCATCGCGCCGTCGACTTTGGAGGCGATCGCCATCGGCCGGGAGCTCGCATCCCGATCCGGCGGTCACATCCGCGTTGCGTTGTTCGGTGAGAAGGTGCGAGCCCTCGCGGACGCGCTCGCGAGGCACGGCGTAGAGGTTCTCCTCGCGGAGGATCCGGCCCTGGCGGAATACACGCCCGACGCATACGGTCAGGCCGCTCACTCGGTCGTCGAGTCGACAAAACCTCGGCTCATCCTCGTGGCCCACACGTCCCAAGGCTACGACCTTGCGCCCGCACTCGCCGGCACGATGGATCTTCCGTTGGTCACGAACTGCCTTGCATTGCGGTTCGACGGCGAGCGCATCGTGGCCACCCGTCGCCTCCTGAACGAGAAGGTCCAAGCCGAGGTGGAGATCGCGTCGAGCCGGCCGGTCGTGGCGACCGTGCGACCCGGCGCCGCGAAAGCCGCCGGGCCCGCACCGGGAGGGATTGTCACCTCGACGACGGTCCGGATCGACGGATCCAAGGTTCGAACCAAGTTCCTATCGATCGAACGGCCACAGGTCCAAGACATCGACATTGCCGGCGCGGACATCATCGTGTCCGCGGGCCGTGGGATCCAAAAGAAAGAGAACCTTCCCCTCATCGAGGAGTTCGCGAAAGCCCTGGGCGGCGTCGTGGGCGCCTCCCGACCGCTCACGGACATGGACTGGCTGCCGAAGACGAGGCAAGTCGGGCAGAGCGGCAAGACCGTTCGGCCGAAGCTCTACGTGGCGTGTGGAATCAGCGGCGCGATGCAACACGTCGCCGGCATGAAGGACGCAACCCTGATCATCGCAATCAACACGGACCCGAGCGCGCCGATCTTCGAAGTCGCGCACGTCGGGATTGTGGCGGATGTCCTGAAGCTCCTGCCCGCAACCTTGAAAGAGCTCAAGAGTTGACGGCCCGCAGCCCCGGAGCCTTCATCTAAGTCCCGTTCAATTCGGAGGCGTGGCCCAGCCGCCTCCCCCGCCGGCGGGGTGGTCTCCCGCGCCGGCTCCCCGCCGTGCGTCGCCCAACACGTTGGTCATCGGCCTCGTCCTCGCCGTCGTGGTCGTGATCCTGGCCGTTTCGGTGATCGCATTCTCCGTCGCGGGTTCCTCGACGTTTTTCGCGCTCGGGTTCGCGCCGTTCATCTGCGTCCCGTTCTTGTTCGTCGTCGTCTTCATCATCATCGCATTGTCGTCGGCCTCCAGCCGGCGGACGATCCCGCCCCCGCCGCCGATCCAGCAGCCGATGGTCCCCGCGGGCCAGCAAGGCCCCGTGGCGTTGAGTTGTCCGAATTGCGGCGGCCCGCCGACGAACGTGGACCGTTTCGGCATCGCGACCTGTTCCTACTGCGGCACGCGGTTCCTCGTCCGGTGAGGCATGTCGATCTGAGGTGACTCGACGCCCCGGGAAATCGCGGTCGAGCTGCCTCGGACCTCGTACTACACGGGCGAAGTGATTGAGGGCACGGTTGTGATCGAGACGACGCGGGAGGGCTCGAGCCGCGGGCTGTACGTCGACTTCACCGGTACGGAGGAGACCGTGATCACGCGGAGCGCCGGGAAGACGAGCGTCACGTATCGATCGAAGGCCACCGTCGTGCAATGGCGCCTCCCGTTGCGCGGCGAGGAGTCGGTCCCGCCCGGGACGTACCGGTATCCGTTCCAGTTCCAGATTCCTCCTCACGGCCTCCCTTCGTACGCGGGCCGACACGCGAGCGTGAAGTACATCTTGAGCGCGCGACTCGACGTCCCCCTGTGGCTCGACACCGTGTGGACGACGGAGATTTACGTGTTCTACGACCGCCCGAGCGTCCGCACGTTCGCCCAGCCCGTCCGGTTCCGGTCGGGCGGCCAAGGCCCCGAAGTCTACGTGGAACTGGACGGCGACCGGTTCTTCGCCCGCGAGCTGATCGGTTGCCGGATCACGTTGAGCCGTACGGAGAACACTCGGATTCGCCGGGTGTACACCCGACTCCTCGGCGGCGAATGGGCGAAGGCGGACGGCCAGCAAGAGACGACGGAGACGTACCGCACGGAGGTGTCGGTGCCGATGGAGCAGAT
>DASWGO010000234.1:0-10787 GCA_036393695.1 Thermoplasmata archaeon | reverse complement strand
AACTGGCTCGTCCGCGATCACGAGCTTCGGGTTGCACGCAAGGGCCATCGCGATCATCACGCGCTGCCGCATGCCGCCCGAGAACTCATGCGGGAAGTCCCGCCTCCGCTCTCGATGGATTCCGACGAGTTCGAGCAGTTCTCCGACGCGCTTCATCGCCTCGTCTTCCTCAACTTTCTCGTGGAGGACAATCGGCTCGGCAATTTGTTGCCCAATGTTCCGTACCGGGTTCAGGGAGTTCATCGCCCCCTGGAAGATAATCGAGATTTCCTTCCACCGGATCTTCCGAATTCTTATGTCGGAGGCCTTGACGAGGTCCCGACCGCGGAACACGATTGAGCCGGAGATGATCCTTCCGTTGTACGGGAGGAGGCGCATCAGGGCAAGGGCGGTGGTCGTCTTCCCGCAGCCGCTCTCCCCCGCGAGGCCAAGTGCTTCCCCCTCATCCAGATCAAAGGAAACTCCGTCGACCGCGTGCACCGAACCGGATTCGGTGGCATATTCGATGACGAGGTCTTTGACCTCGAGGAGCAGAGCCTATCGCCTCCGCAACCGAGGATTCAGGATTTCGTCGAGGGCGAACCCGAACAGATAGAATCCGAACACAAGGAAGACGAGACACAGGCCGGGAACGACAAGCCACCAGACGTTGCCCCCGATCACGAGGGCGCCGCCGCCGATCGCCTGGTTGATCACCTTACCCCAGCTCACCGTATTGTAGATCGAGAGCCCCAGGAAGGCGAGGACGGCCTCCGACAGGATTGAGACGGCCACCGTCAGAATCGTGTTCGCGAAGATGAGGGGGAACGCGTTTGGGAAGATGTGTCGCATGAGGATGTGGGACCGGGAGGAGCCGATCATCCGAGCGCGTTCGACGAACAATCGCTCTTTGACGGAGAGGACTTGGGCCCGGATCACCCGGGCCGTGATCGACCACCCCGTCAGGCCGATCACGAGGATGAGCCCGAGGAGGTCGATGGTTCCGATTCGAGCGGCAACCACGATCATGAGGACGAGCCAAGGAACGGACAAGACGACGTCGTTGAAGCGCATCATCACCTCGTCGACCCAGCCTCCGACGTAGCCGGAGATGAGACCCACGGCCGTCCCAAGGACGCTTGCGACCATCGCCGAGAAGATTCCGACGATGAGGCTGATTTGGGACCCCCAGATGACTTGTGAAAAGATGTCGGCCCCCTCCTCGCTGATTCCGAGCAGGTGCTGAGCGCTCGGCGGGCTGAGCGGGCAGGAGACGTTCGGGACGCAATTGCTTGTGTCCGCGACCCGGTCGATCGGACCGTACGGGGCGAGCCACTGCGCGAAGACCGCCATGCCGATGAAGAACACGAGGATCGCGAGCCCGACCATGGCCGTCCGGCTGTGTCGGATCCGGGTCCACACTTCTTGCATTCGACGGAGGGCGACCCGGAGGGAGGCTTGGAATGGAGAGATAACCCCGGGTCGGATTACTACTTCGGTCGTGCCCACGATCTCCCCTCACGAAACCTTGATGCGCGGATCGAGCAGGAGCAGGATGAAGTCGGAAACGAGGTTCGCAAGCACGATCGCAACACCGCCGACGACGATGATGAACTGGAGGAGCGGAAAATCGAGATTGTCGATTGCCTGGATTGTCTCCCAACCAATTCCGTAGTAGTTGAAGACGACCTCCACCTGGTAGGCTCCTCCGATTACGAAGGCGATGTCGAGCGCGATCAGGGCCACCATCGGCGGCAGACCACTCGGGAGAATGTGGCGGCGGAGGACCTGGCGGTCGCTCAGCCCTTTCGCCTTCGCGGTCGTGACGAAGTCCTCCGTCATGACGTCGATGAGGGAGCTCCGCATGACGAGAGAAATTCCGGCGAGCGTGCCGAGGGTGAGGGTCAGGACCGGCAGGATGAGGTGCTGAGCGGCGCTCGCCAAGTGGGCTCCGTCCCAGGCCCACGGGCCCAGCATGTCATCGTAGTATCCCTGGGACGGCAAGGCGGGCCACCACGTGAAGTAGTGGCCGACGATGGAGCCCTTCTCGAACATCGCGAGGAGGAGGAACCCGAGCCAGAAGATCGGCATCCCATACAGGAAGATTCCCGTGGCAGTCGACAGGATGTCGAACGGCTTGCCCCGCTTCTGAGCCGCGATCGATCCGATGAACATGCCGATGACGATCGTGGCCACCGTTGAGGTACCCACGAGGACGAGGGTCCAACCCAGGTCACGCATCAGCACGTCGAAGACGGGAAGGCCGAGTCGGTAGGAAATTCCCCAGTCCAAGGTGACCGTCCGTTGGAGATAGATGAAAAACTGTTCCCACGGGGGCTTGCCGAACCCGAAGAGCTCGCGATTGTACTCGGCGAGGCCCTGATATTTCGGGTCGCGCGGGGTCAGGCTCAGCGCGGGATCCCCGGGCATCAATCGGAGGAGCGCGTAGTTCAGACAAATAATCCCGAAGATCGTGATCGCGGCGTTAACGCCCTTTCGGACCATGACCTTCAGGATTCGCGCCACTTCGCGTCGCTCCCGTCATTGCGAGGACGTTCCATTTTCCCCATCACGGAGGCGGGGGCGGAGGCGGCTGCCCTGGCGGGGGGCCGCCGGCCGTCCGATCTTCCATCTCGTCCTGTTTCCGCTCCTTCCGGCGGCGGAGGAACACCGCCACGGCCGCGATGACGATTGCGGCGGCAATCCCGAGCGGGATGCCGTAGTTGATCCACGGATTTGATGAGCTCGGAATGCTCCCGCCCGGGGTCGATATTGTTTGGATCACGATCTGGGCGGTCACGTTCGGGCGGTGGTTCAGGGTCCCTGTCTTGTTGTCTGTCACGACGGCCACCAGACTGTACGTCCGGTTCGCCGTGTACGCGTGCTGCTGACTCACCGTCTTGTCACTCAGCGTGTTCGTGACGTAATTCACCCCGACCGCGGAGCCGTCTCCAAAGTTCCACGTGACATAAAGTGGGTCGCCCTCGGTGTCGTTCACCGTGAGGTTGAATCGGATCATCTCACCCGGCACGCCGAAGGTGGAGTGACTGAGCTTGAAGTCCAGGCCCTTGATTTGAGGCGGCAAATTCGCGCCGGGCCCACCGCCCGCCACAATCGTCGCCGTCGTGGCCGTGCACGTTGTCCATTCGGAGTCCTTGATTCGGACCTGGACGGTGTAGTTGCCCGGCTGCGCGAACGTGTGCGTCGTGCTCCCCGAGGTCGACGTTTGGATGGGTGTTCCGTCCCCGAAATCCCATGTGTAGCCGAGCGCGCCTCCCTCCGGATCGTTCGCGCTGACGCTCACGCTGACCGGCGAAGCGCTGATCCACTGGACGGCGGGGAAGGATGCGACCACGGGCGCTTGGTTATCCAACGGGGAGACCTGGAACCAAGGGGCCGGCAGATCGCTGTCGGGAACGAGCCCCTGTTCGGACGACCAATTTCCCCAGTTCGTCCAGCCGGGGTCGGGAGGAGATGTCTGTTGTCGCGCCGATGGCGGCGTCGCGGCCGCGTAGAGGTCCTTCCGGTAGTAGGGCAGGATGTACGAATGGTAGTCGTACAACATCCTCTGCATCTCGTCCGTGATCGGCCGGCGGGCTGCCGGATCGACGATCTGAAGCGACTGATTGTACAGGGCATCGAATGTGGCGTTGCTGTAGTAGTTGTCATTCGTCGGCCCGATCGCGCCGGTGGTCTCAACCTCGAGGACGTCGAGCGACGGATCGGACGCCGGTGTGAAGATCCAATCCCACAGCCACATGTCGTAGTCAGCGCTCAACCAGTATCCGCTCATCTGGTTCGTGTTGTAGAGGCCGTAGCCGGGGCTGGTGCGCCCGAGGCGATCGGTGGTCTGGATTCCCGCCTGTGCAAGCCAGGCCACGATGTCTCTCGCCGCGATCTCCCATTGCGGGCGGGTGTTCAGCGTGTAGAAGCGCACACTGAGCCCGTCGACGAGATTGCCATTCGGATCTTTGCGGTACAGCGGTGTCGCGCCTGGCTTGTTGGCTCCGGTGCTGTCGTAGACCCAGCCTTGGCTGTTGAGGAGGGTCCGGGCGGCCGCGGGGTCGAACCGGTATTGCTGGCTCGCGGGGATGCTGTAGTGCCACGGGTTGACGTCGGGGACCAACGTGTCCGCCGCGTTTCCATACCCGAGGAGGGCGTCATCGACGAGCTTCTGTTTGTCGATGCTCATCGCGACCGCATGACGGAACGTATCGTTGGTAAGGACGGGTTCATTCGGCGGGACGGTGTATCCGTACAACGCCGCGACCTGAGGCGTGATGACATTGATCGAGATTTCACCCACGAAACCAAGGCTCACCGCCCACTTTGGACTCCAGGTGTTCAGCCCGACCTTGTAGTCCGATGGGTCGATGCCGATGAGCGCGTCGAGGGTCGTCGCCCCCGTGAGGAAGTCATTGACCATCGTCGTGGACCCGCTGTACGAGATAAACCGGACTTCATCGGGTCGGGACTCTTGGCAATAGTACTGGAGCCCGTAATAATTGGGGTTCTTCCGAAGGACGAGGGTCGTCGTGGTCGTGTTCGTGTAGTCATAGTACATCGCTCCGGAGCCGACCGGATATTTGATCGGAGCATTCAGAGGCTTCGCGTAGGCGCTCCAGATGTATTGGGGCAAGATCGGAATCGCGCTCGCGGCCGAATACATGCCCGCGAAGGGACCGTTTGTGACGATTTGGACTTGGTACGGCCCCGTCTTGGTAACCGAGGTGATCGCGGCCGTGTAGCTGTGGAGGATGCTTCCTTTCGTCGCGCTCTGAAGCTGGAACGAGTACACAACGTCGTCCGCGGTAACCGGGTGACTCCGGTCACCCGGGCTCAGTGGGCTCGTGAAGTACGCACCCTGGACGAGATCAAAGGTCCAGGTCCGATTGTCGGGCGCCAAACTCCAGTGGGTCGCTAGGTCAGGGATCGCATGGTAAGTTTTGTCGTACATGATGAGCGTGCTGTATACGTTATACACCACAACGTACTCGTCCGCGAGGGTGATCTTGAGCGGATTCAGGGTCGTGATGACGAGCGGATTGATTCCGATTCGGAGCGAGCGGAACGGACCAGCTGCGGCGGCGGGGCCGGAGGCCAGGACAACGAAGACGCTCAGGCCCGAGAGGATCATCACCGCAACCACCGCGCATGCAATCAGTTGCTGTCGCCAGACTCGCTCGAAACGGTAGTCTGTCTCCTCCCCGATCATTTGATGAACCCCCGCGGCACTCAGATCACGGAACCGGCGCGCTCCGTGCTACATTGTGACGAGATTCGGCGGATTCTATATAACGTTTCTCCGGACGCGCGAATTGGGACATCCGCAGGAACGGGGGAGAGATGTCTTGGCTCCGGTGATCAACCCTTATGAATACTCCGATTGGCTCTGTTCTCGGAGGAACTGCGGGAGATAGTAATGGCCACCCGCGGACTTCCCCGAGATTCCGGACATCTTCCAACCGCCAAAGGGCTGCACGCCGACGACCGCACCCGTCGTGGCGCCCGCGGTCCGGTTCGCGTACAAGACGCCGGCTTGGACCTCCGCGAAGAATCGACGGATCTCTGCGGGCTCCCGGCTGAAGATCCCCGCGGTCAAGCCGTAGTCCACATCGTTCGCGACCTGGATCGCGTCCTCGAGGCCGTCGACCGGGACGATTGACAGGATCGGCACGAAGAGCTCTTCCTTGTTGATCCGGTGGTCCCGCGGCAGGCCGTCCACGATCGTGGGCTCGACGAAGTGACCGGTCCCCTTGAGCGCCTTGCCGCCCGAGAGGATCTTGCCCTTCGACCGTTGGATTTCCGCGATCGCGTTTTCATACGTGGCAACGGCGGCCTCGTTGATCACGGGGCCCAGGTACACGTCGCGGACGGTCGGGTCACCCACTTTGATCTTCCCGGTCTCCGAAAGCAGTTTGGCCACGAACGCGTCTTTCACGTGCTGGTCGACGAGGACGCGAGAGCACGCGGAGCATTTCTGACCGCCGTAGCCGAACGCCGCCCGCATCACGCCGACGACGGCCTTGTCCAGGTCGGCACTCGCCGTGATGATCGCCGGATTTTTCCCGCCCATCTCCGTGATGATCGGCTTCGGGCGCGTTCGGGTGAAGGTCTCGAGTGCCTTCATTCCCACGGCCCTTGATCCGGTGAACACGAAACCGTCGACGTCCGGGTTGTCAACGAGTTCCTGCCCAACGGTCGCGCCGGGTCCGGTGACGTAGTTGAACACGCCCGACGGGAGGCCGGCATCACGCAGGATTTCCGCAAGCCGAAGGCCCATGAACGGCGTGTCGCTCGCCGGCTTGAAGACGACCGTGTTGCCCGTGATCAGGGCGCCGGTCGACATCCCGGCCGCAATCGCGAGGGGAAAGTTGAACGGCGCGACGACGGCCCACACTCCGTACGGCTTCAGGATTGACCGCGTCGTTTCCCCCGGGAGGAATTGCCCCATCGCCCGTTCATAGCCCTGATTCCGCAACATCTCGGCGGCGTACCAGCGCATGAGGTCCGCGGCTTCGTCGACGTCCGCCATCGCCTCGTAGCGGTTCTTCCCGTTCTCGAAGGACATGAGGGCCGCGAGGGCGAATTTTCTCTCGCCGATCAGGTCGGCGGCGCGTTGAACGAGTCGGACTCGGTCCGTGTACGCGGTCGTGGACCAGTGGGGAAACGCGGCTTTCGCGGCTTGGATCGCCTGTTTCGAATGCGGGCGGCCTCCTTTCTGAAATAGGCCGAGGACGAGTTTCGTGTCCGCGGGGCTCGTGTCCTTGAAGGTCGAGCTGGCCCAGACGTCCTGGCCACCGATGATCATCGGATGCGTCTGTCCGAAATCCGCACGGACTTTGTCGACGGCGGCCTCGTACGCCGCGTGGAATTCCTCCGTCCTGTTCGTCTCGACCGCGTTCTGCCAGGTCCGCTCGTTCCGGAACTCCACGATCCCACGCCCTCGGGCCCACGGATGCGAGTGGCGAGAATAAGGTTTCGCCTCTCTGGACGAATCTGAGGTGTTCCACTCAATTGGGCGGAAAATCTCTTGGACTTTCGGTGGCCGGCCGATCTTGAGGTTGGGCGCGGCTACAGGATGTATGAGTCGGGCGAGCCTTCGTACTTGTCGTACTGCGCCATGGCCCCGATCGCCGCGAGCAGCTCCCGGGCCCATTCCCGCGTGTACGAGTTCGGCGGGACGTCCGTGGTCGTGCCGAGCCACTCGAAGATCTCCTTGAACGCCGAGCGCTGCTCCTCCTTTGTCAAGCGCGCGTCGATCTTCGTGATCGTCTGCTCGAGCCGGTTCATCCCGAGGACGAACTCTTTGCACTGGGCCAGGAACTTCGCGTGCTCTTCGCGCGTCATTTGGAGAGACCCGCCTGCCCATGCAAGTGGCCTTCCATAAAACTTCGCAATGTTCATGGGGCGGTTGCGGCTCGTGGGTCTTGATGGCGACGTTCGTTCGGGTCGCGAAGACGGCGGACCTTCCCCCGGGGGAGGGACGCGTCGTCGTCGTTCAAGGCCATCCCGTCGCCCTGTTCAACGTGGACGGACGATTCTACGCGGTCTCGAACGTGTGCCTCCACCGCGGCGGCCCAATCGGGGAGGGCATGCTCGATGACGGCATCGTCACGTGCCCGAACCACGGATGGGAGTATGACGTGCGAACGGGCGCCAACCTCGCGAATCCGATGGCCCGACTCCGGACGTTCGAAGTGCGCGTCGAGGGGGACGACGTCCTCGTCGGCGCGTGAGCGACAAGGTTTATTCCGCACTCGGAGGTTCGCGCGGCAGTGGCGCTGGACCTGCTTTGGATTGGCCTGACGCTCCTCGCGGTCCTGGCGTTCCTCGCGAGCGTCGCATCGATCGTCCAGGGAATCCGGCTCCGGGGTGGCGTGCGACGTGCCGTGCGCCTGGCCCTCGGTGCATTCCTGCCATCCATCGCGGTGATTCTCCCCGTTCGCGGGCTCGACGCAGGCTTCGACGTGAACGTGCGGGCTCTCTTGTCCCAGGTGTATCCGCGCTACCGACTCCTGGTCGTCGGGGACGATTCCTCGGACCCTGCGCTCCTGCGAATCCAGTCAATCGCTCGCGAATTCCCTCAAGTGGCCGTGGCGACGATCCTCTCGGATGCGAGTCCGCTCCAAGGAAAGGTGAACGCGCTGCGATCGGCCCTTGCCCACCTTCATCCCGAGGACGAGGTCGTGGTGTTCGCGGATTCCGACATCCGGCCCGCGCCGGATTGGTTGCGGCAGCTCGTGCAACCCCTCGCGGATTCGACCGTCGGCGTCGCGACGGGCTTCCGTTGGTACCTTCCGCCGCGGCCGACGTTCTGGTCCCTCGTCCGCGCGGAGTGGAACGCGGTCAGCGCGAACGTGCTGTTCGATCCGCGACGGTCGTTCGCATGGGGCGGCTCCTGTGCCGTTCGGAAGGATCTCCTGGTTCCGCTGCGGCTCGAGGACCGATGGCGAGACGTGCTGAGCGACGACCTCATCCTCACGCAGGCCGTGCGCGACACCGGGCTGAAGATCGCATACGTGCCCGCGGCGCTCGTGCCGACGTTCGAGGGCGCGGATCGAGCAACGTGCGCCGAGTGGTGTTTCCGCCAGATGACGATGGCCACGCTCTACCTGCCCATCGTCCGGCGATACGCGACTGCTGCATTCGCGGTGTTCAATGGCTCGATTCTGTTTGGCATCGCCTGCCTTGCGCTCGCGGCGGTCTGGGGCGTCGCGTATCTCATCCCGGCGGCGATCTTCCTGGCGCCTCTCCCGGTCTCGATCGCGAAAGCCTCCTTGCGGCGGCAAGCCCTCTTCTCCGCCGCCCCCAGCGTTGCGGCGGCGTGGAACGTCCCCGCGTGGCGGACCGCCATCGCCGCGATCGCAGTCCCGTGGGTGATGACCGCGGGCCTCCTATGGACGTGGCGGCCGACCACGATCCAGTGGCGAGGGCACGCGTACGATGTCAGCGATCCGCATCATGTCCGTCTCCTGGAAGGGGCAATCGTTCCCGACACCGCCTCGTAGGCCCTCCCGCGAGGCCGGCCGTCTGCATCGCAGTTAACCTTGTTTAAGGTTAATTCTCCGTGCTCTCTGGAGCAGGCCGGATGGCCGCGTCTTCTCGGAGATGCTCCTGGTACTTCGCAAGGTCGGAGAGAATCCCGTTCCGGCGCTCGCTCCGGCGGAGGGTGCGGAGCATCGACGCGGCCGGCGGGAGAATCGCGATCGCAAGCGCGGCGAGGAGGATGACGGGCGTGAGTTCAATTCGCGCCACGGAGAGTGCGACCAAGATTGCGGCCACGATGGAGGGCGGGAGGAAGAAGGCGAGGAATACGCCGGTAATGGGGACGAGCGGTTCTCGCGCTTGCGCCTGCATCGCGAGGACCCGGTCGTCGGAGAACGTCTTTGCCGTATGCACCATCGGCTCGCCTCTGCGCGCGAACCGATCCCGGATGACCGACATCGCCTCGAGGTAGCCGCGCGTCTCAGCGCGGAACGCGCGGATCGATCCCGGGGTGAAACGGACCAAGAGGCGGCGGCCCTCGCTCGTCTCCAGACCGATCCCGGTGTGGACGAGCGTGCCCGCGGATGATGCGAACGGCGAGAGAAACGATCCGGCCACCTCGTAGCTGCGCGGGTAGATGTCGCGAATCTCCGACCACGCATAGTAGAGGCGCTCGCCCAAGATCCGCCGCCAGAGCGGAAGAGAAATCTCGATCCCGTTCTCGAATACGAAAGTCGGGCTCGGCTTGAATATAACCATGGCGGCGAGGACCACGGCGAGGGGTACGAAGCAGAAGCCGCCGAGGGGCCATAGGCCTTCGGGCCCCGCGGCGATCGGTCCAATGACAAACGTGACGACGAGGCCGAGCAGCAGGACCGCCACGGTCATTGGGTTCGCGGGGATCGGACGGTACGCGTACAGGAGCGGTCCTCGATCCGGGCCGGCCATCGGTCCGCCGCAACGCGGCCGCAGTTAATAGGTCTCGTGGCGGGCCAAACGCTTTTGCACGGAGTGCGATACCAAGGGGATGCGGGCACTCGGGATCGAAGGCACCGCCCACACGGTCGGGGTGGGCATCGTGGACGAGCAGTGCCGCGTGCTCGCGAACGTCTACGACATGGTGAAGCCAGAAAAGGGCGGCATCCATCCGCGGGAAGCGGCGAACCACCACGCGGAGATGGTCGTCCCGCTAATCCGCAAAGCCGCCGACATTGCGGGGATCGATCTCCGAGACCTCGACCTCGTCGCGTTCTCCCAGGGACCGGGACTGGGCCCGTGCCTCCGGACCGTCGCGACAGCGGCCCGTGCGCTCGCTCTTTCCCTCGACCTCCCGATCCTCGGGGTGAACCACTGCGTCGCCCATCTCGAGATCGGCCGCGGGGTCACCGACGCGAAGGATCCGGTCCTCCTGTACGTCAGCGGAGGCAACACGCAGGTCATCGCCTTCGCCCGCGGCCGGTATCGCGTCTTCGGAGAAACGCTGGACATCGGCATCGGCAACATGCTCGACAAGTTCGCGCGGGAATGCGGCCTCGCGTTCCCTGGGGGACCGATCCTCGAGAAGCTCGCTCGGGACGGGAAGACCCTACTCCCGCTGCCGTACACTGTGAAGGGGATGGATGTCGCATTCAGCGGGATGCTCACCGCGGCACTCGCACTCCGGAAACAGGGGCGCTCTCTCGAGGACCTCGCGTTCTCGATTCAAGAGGTCGCGTTCGCGATGCTCACCGAGGTCACGGAACGGGCGATGGCCCACCTGGACAACGACGAGGTCCTCCTGGGCGGAGGCGTCGCGCGCAACCGGCGGCTACAGGAGATGG
>DASWGO010000233.1:0-2799 GCA_036393695.1 Thermoplasmata archaeon | reverse complement strand
AGATCCCCCGATCCCACCCGCGGTATGACTCCCTGGTCCGGCGCGAGCGACTCGTCCGGGCATGGAAAGAAGGCGTCGCGGTCCCGGAAGGGCTCATCGCGCATGGCCGGGGCGAGGCATGGGATTATCTGTTCGGGGAGGAGACGAGCGCCCCCGCCCTCGTCGCCGAGCGCGCCGCGGCCGCGCATCTTCTCGCCGCGGAGCGGCCCGTGATCTCCGTGAATGGCAACGTGGCCGCACTCGCCGCACGAGAGGTCGTCCAGCTCGCGCGGGCGATCCCCGCCCGGATTGAAGTGAACCTGTTCCATCGGACCGAGGCTCGCGTCGCGAAGATCGTCCGAATCCTCGAGCGGGCCGGGGCGCGGGACGTCCTGGGAAAGGACCCAAACGCGCGAATCCCGGGCATCGAGTCGAAACGCGCGCTGTCCCATCGCGATGGCGTCTTCGGTGCAGATGTTGTGTTGGTTCCGTTGGAGGATGGGGACCGGGCCGAGGCGTTGGTCCGAATGAAGAAGGTCGTGATCAGCGTGGACCTCAACCCGCTTTCCCGAACCTCGCAGCGAGCGACCATTCCAATCGTCGACGAGTTGACACGCGCGATCCTGAACATCAAGAAATTCGTGGAAGAGCTGAAAGCGGATCCATCGGAGGTCGCCCGAATCCGTCGCGCGTATCGGCGCAACGGAAACCTTGGCGCGGTGTTTTCATTCCTCGAGTGGCGGCTCACTCACCTTCGACGAAGTCTCTTCCGCGGTGGGAAACGCTCCCGGAGCCCGAAGCGATAGGGACCGAACGTCACTGCCAGTGGCCGGTCTTCCACTTAATCGAGCAGCCCATCGGCGGCACAAAAGTCGAAGGCGGTTGTTTGCCCGCGAAGATCGCATCGAGGACCTCGCGCAGCACCTGCTTCTTCACGCTCTTCGAGTCTTTCGAGTCGTCGAGCTTCCCTCGGTACCGGAGCTTGCGCGTGGAGTCGAACACAAAGAAATCGGGCGTGCACACGGCCCCGTACGCCTCCGCGACCTTTTGGCTCTCATCCCGGAGGTAAGGGAAGTTGTACCCCTTGCGTTTCGCGCGTTCGACCATGTTCGCGAAGTCGTCCTCCGGATAACTCTCTTCATCGTTCGCGTTGATCATCACGAACTGGACACCTTTCCCTGCGTAATCCCGCTGAAGGGCAATCGTGCGATCTTCCCACGCTTGCACGTACGGGCAGTGATTGCACCAGAACGCGACGGCGAGGACGGCCTTGTCCTTGAACGACGCGAGCGAATACGTCTTCCCATCGACGGCCGGGAGCGAGAAGTCCGGAGCCGGCGATCCAATTGGGAGTCCCTCGTATTTCACGAGCTCCACGACATCACCGGGCTCACCCATCCATGCGGCCGTTATAGGCTTTCGCCCCAGGCAACGTTCATGACGGAACCCGGCGCGCACTGGGAGCATTTGGTTCGCCACTTTTGCGACGCAAACTTTATCATACACCCGCCGGATGGAGCAATCCCGTGATTTGACGTGAAGTATGTCATTGTCACGGGTGGCGTTTTGTCGGGACTCGGAAAGGGGATCAGCACATCTTCCATCGGAGTCCTGCTGAAGGCGAAAGGCCTGAAGGTCTGTCCAATCAAGATCGACCCGTACCTGAACGTCGACGCGGGCACGATGAACCCGTACCAGCACGGGGAGGTGTTCGTCCTCGACGACGGCTCCGAGGTGGACCTCGACCTCGGGAACTACGAGCGGTTCCTCGACGTGAACCTGACGGGCGACCACAACATCACGACCGGCAAGGTCTACCGCGCCGTGATTGAGAAGGAGCGCCGCGGAGACTACCTCGGGCGTACGGTCCAGATCATCCCGCACATCACGGACGAGATTAAGGCGCAACTCCGAGCGGTCGGAGAGAAAGAGCAGGCGGACGTCGTCCTCGTGGAAGTCGGCGGGACGGTCGGCGACATCGAGGGCATGCCGTTCCTCGAGGCGGTCCGGCAACTCGGTCAAGAGGTCGGCAAGGAGAACATCCTGTTCGTGCACACGACCCTGGTGCCGATCATGGGCGCCGTGGGAGAACAGAAGACGAAGCCGACCCAGCAGAGCGTCCGCGAACTCAGGTCGATGGGAATTCAGCCCAGCGTGATTATCGCCCGCGGCGAGCACTCGCTGGAGGCCGAGATCAAGAAGAAGATTGCGTTTTTCTGCGACGTGCCCGTCGAGGGGGTCATCAGCGCCCCCGACGCCTCCACGATCTACGACGTCCCGCTGCTCTTCGACGGCCAAGGCCTCACGGAATACGTCATGCGGACGCTCCGGCTCGAGTCGAAAGGAGAGGACTTGGAGGAATGGAAGGGGTTCTTGGAGAACCTGAAGAATCCGGAGAAAGAGGTCACCATCGCACTCGTGGGCAAGTACACGCACCTCAAGGATTCATACATGAGTCACATCGAGGCGTTCCACCATGCGGGTGCCGCGGCGCGCGTCCACGTGAACCTGAAGTGGGTCGAGTCCGTCGACCTGGAGAAGCACGGGACGAAGCTCCTCGAGGGGGCCGACGGAATCCTCGTGCCGGGCGGGTTCGGGGATCGCGGGATCGAGGGGAAGATCGCCGCAATCCGGTACGCTGCGGAAAACAACGTCCCCTTCCAAGGGGTGTGCCTCGGGTTCCAACTCGCGACGATTGGTTTCGCGCGGGACGACCTCGGCTTGAAGGGCGCGAACAGTTCGGAGTTCGATCCGAAGACGCCGCATCCCGTCGTCGACCTGCTCCCGGAGCAACGCGGCGTGAAGGGAATGGGCGCGACG
>DASWGO010000232.1:0-8472 GCA_036393695.1 Thermoplasmata archaeon | reverse complement strand
CGTTCGTTCCTCGACATAGATGCTGTGCGCTTTCATGTCATCCCGAGGCTTCCGATTCATGCCTCCCGCACTTATAGTATTCCGAGTGAGTATCGCGTTTTGGAGAGAAAGGCCGAGCTTCGAAGCGTAAGCGAGCTCGAGGATGAACGTCGCTTCGCTCCCTCGCTCGAGGCGCGAAAGCTACTTAGCCGGCGGTGACTCTAACCGCTTCCACCGGGGGCAATCGAGTGGGCAAATCGGAGTATCTCAACTATGTGAACGGCGCGTGGGTGCCGTCCCACACGGAAGCAACGTACACCGTGATCAATCCGGCGACAGGCGGGAAGATCGCCGCGGTGCCGCAGGCGGACGTGGAAGACACGCGGGCCGCGATTGACGCGGCGAGAGCCGCCTTCGACAAGGGGAGGTGGCCCCGAATGACCCCGGGCGACCGCTCCGCGGCCCTGCTCAAACTCGCGAACCTGATTGAAGCGGACATGGACCACCTGGCCCCGATCGAGGTCCAGAACCAGGGGAAGACGATCAAGCAGGCGCGGGATGCCGACATCCCGTTCTCCGTTGACAACCTGCGGTTCATGGCGGGCGCCGCGCGGACCCTCACGGGCATAGCGTCGACGGAATACGCGTACGGCGCGACGAGCGTCATCCGGCGGGAGCCCATCGGCGTCATCGGGCAGATCACGCCTTGGAACTATCCGTTCATGATGGCGATCTGGAAGCTCTCCCCGGCGCTCGCGGCGGGGAACACCGCGGTCCTCAAGCCAGCGTCCCTCACGCCGCTCACGACCCTCGAACTGGGGAAGCTCGTCGAACAGTCCGGGATTCCCGCCGGCGTCGTGAACCTGATCACGGGTCCCGGCACCGTCGTCGGCAACGAGCTCGCGTCGAGCGAGAAGGTCGACATGGTCTCCCTGACCGGTGACACGGCGACGGGGAAGGACATCATGGAGGCCGCGAAGTCGAACGTGAAGAAGCTCCACCTCGAGCTCGGCGGCAAGGCTCCGTTCATCGTCTTCGACGACGCGAACATCGCCGCTGCGGCGGAAGGCGCCGTTGCCGCGTCAATGGTGAACGGCGGCCAGGACTGCACGCAGGCGGCGCGGTTCATCGTCCACGAGAAGGCGTACAAGAAGTTCGAAGACAAGTTCCTCGAGCGACTCAAGACCGTCCGGATGGGCGACCCGCTCATGCGGGCGACGGACCTCGGGCCGCTCGTTTCGCAGAAGCAGAGGGACAAGGTCGAGAAGTACGTGGAGATCGGCGAGGACGAGGGGGCGAAGCTCGCGCTCGGCGGGAAGAGGCCGAAAGACAAGGCGTTCGCCAAGGGCTGGTACTACGAGCCCACCGCGTTCGTCGACACGGATCCATCCATGCGAATCGCCCGCGAGGAGGTCTTCGGACCCGTGGTCAATGTCCAGAAGTTCTCCAACGAGGACGAAGCGATCGAGGCGGCGAACGATACGGTCTATGGTCTTTACTCGTCCGTCTGGACGAAGGATGTGCAACGTGCGCACCGCACCGCGAACGCGCTCCGGTTCGGGGCCGTCGAGATCAATGACCACCTACCCCTCGTGAGCGAGATGCCGCACGGCGGGTACAAGCAGAGCGGCTTCGGGAAAGACCTCAGCGTCTACTCCCTCGAGGACTACACGCAGGTCAAGCACGTGTTCATCGACCTCACGGATCAGGTCCGGAAGCCGTGGCACTACCTGACGTTCGGCGACCCGACGTAAGCGCCGTTCAACTCGCGAGCACGCGTTCGGACCAAGCCATCGGGAGATTCCGCGCGGCCCATTCCTTGAACACGCGCGCCGGGTCCAAGGTCTCGGCGGGATGGACGCCCGGCCCGGGCGTCGCTTTGTCTGCGATGAGCGCGGTCCCGATCGCGACGCCGACGGCGCCCAGGTAGGAGGCCGCGGTCGTCGAGCGCCTCCGGTTCGCCTCTTGGTGCGTGAGCGTGACGTCGCCTCGGTGCACGACTCGCTTTCCGCCGCTCTGGCCCTCGACCTCGACGCTGAGGGACTCGGCCCCTTCGAGCGGCAGCACCAGCGCGGACGGCTCCGGGAACGCCGCGAGGAACGCCCGGCGGAACGAGACCATCTGATTCCCGATCCGGATCAGGTGGGCATCCGCCAGGAGGCCGAGCTTGTCGAGGGAGAGGATCGCCTGCACAAGGTGCGGCTCCAGGACGTACTTGAAGTCCACCCGGCCGATCGGCCTGCCGAGGTACTTCGGCAACGTCTTCACCTCCTCGTGGGAAATCAGGTAGGTGCGCTGCGACCCGACCGGCGGGGGGAACGGGTATTCCTCCGGCTCGCTGAGCGGTGCGCGGTCCTGGAGCGCCCCGTCGAGCCAGACGGTCGGCGGCGTCAAGACATCCGATAGGAAGACCTCGCGGGAGTAGAGCGGGAACGAGGTGTACCCGGGCAACGCCGCGACGCTGCCGGAGCGAATGCGGATCGCGTCGACCGTGTCGAGCCGCTCGGCGGCAGTCCGCGCCATGACGTTCGAGATGCCGGGGTCCAGGCCCATCGAGACGAGGGCCGTCAGGCCGGCGGCCTTGAAGGCCTCCCCCATCGCGAGCTGTTCGAAGATCCCCGCCAGCCCGCCGATTTCCCGAGGGCCCGCGGCCGAGGGGTCGAGGTAATTCGCCCGAACCTCGAGGGCCGCCTGCATGATCCCGAGGTTGTATCTCGGAAGGGTCGTGTTGATCACGAGGTCCGCGCCCGCGATCGCTTTCGTGAGGGCGATCCGGTTCTCGACGTTCAGCTGTCTCGCCTCGATCGCCACCCGACCGCGGATGCCCGTGAGCACGCGCGCCCGTTCTCCGAACAGGTCGACGAGCAGCAGGGACGTCACCCGCGGGTCCCCCCGGAGTTCCGAGGCAAGGGTCCGGCCAAGTCCCCCCACGCCGAGGATGGCGACCCGCATCGGTTCGAAGGAGGGATTCTCTAAGGGTTTAGTCTTTTCGCGATGGTTCAATCGTTGAGAGAGTGTATCGAAGAATCGCTTGAGCCAACGGTGATTCAGATGAAATTACCACACCGATAGTAATCGCTCATGCCCGAAAGGGTTTGGTCCAAGCAATGATCGCCTCGGCGGTTGCCTCCGACGCGTCCCACATCGGCGTGTGCCCGGCCCCTGCCAAGATCGCGCGGACATCCGGAGGGCCGCGCTCGATTCGCGCCGCTTCCGAGACCGGAATGAGGCCGTCCTCCGTTCCATGGATCACGAGACGAGGTCCGGCGAACGAATCGAACACCACCGTGCGATCAGGTCGGGTGGCCATGGCGGCGAGTGCCGCGATCACGCCATCCGGGCGAGCCCGTTCAATCAGGAGTTCGGCTTGATGCCGCCATGTGGCTCCTCCCCGAGGCCCGATGAGTTTCTCCGCGAGACCGGGGAGCAGCACCTTCGTCCCGCCCGTACGGACCTTCTCAATTGTGTCGCGCCTCCCCTGACGCGCGGTCTCGCTATCAGCGGTCGTCCGCGAGGCGATCAGGCCGAGGCCCGCGACTTGGTCGGGAAGACGCTCGGCGAGGGCCAGGGCGACGTATCCCCCGAAACTGTGTCCCGCGACCGCAACCCGCCGCGCCCTGAATGGGCCGATGAACTTCGCCACCTCGTCGGCGTACGCCTCGACCGTCGCCCGGCCGAGTTCGATGGAGGGGCTGTCGCCGAATCCAGGGAGGTCCGGGGCCAGCACACGCGAACCCGCTGCGGCGATTCGAGGCGCGACGCCGGACCAGATCGAACGGTTAAGCGGCCAGCCGTGAAGCAGCACGACGACTGAATCCTTTCCATGGCCAATCGAGTCGAAGGCCAGCACGGGCGAGGGATGGGACTCCCGTTGCGATAAAGCATATGGACCCGAGCAAACCGCATCCACCGCGTCGACTTGGAGCTTTCGTGAAGCTCCTCCGAATCCAGCTACGATACTCTCAGAAAATTGAATTGAAGAATAAACACGCACCGGTCGTGTTTGGAACGATTTCGACTGGCGGCTTCGTCGTCCACGTAACTCCTGCCCCTTATACGGCGCACCTCGAATGGCCTCTCGTGACGGCGGTCCGAGGAGCCGATCGGGTGACGGCGAGCGGCATCGCGAGGTTCGGGCATCGATCCCTCTCCCGCTCCCGCGCATCCCGGCGTCTCCCGACGGGGACGGAGATCGCGCCCCGCGCACCGGGACCTTCTTCGTCCGTTCCGAAGACCGTCGTCGCATATCACGCGAAGCGGAGGAGCCCGTGGGCCGAATGATCGATGAGACCTGGAACCTGGAACCGGATTGGAAGATGGACGAACGGTGGGCCGGAATCATCCGCCCCTACGGGCCGGAAGACGTCGTCCGGCTTCGTGGAACGATTCGGATTCGACATACCCTCGCGGAACGTGGGGCCGGCCGCCTCTGGAGCCTCCTGAAGTCGGAAGACTACGTCCCCGCCCTGGGGGCTCTCACCGGAAACCAGGCGATCCAGCAGGTCCGGGCCGGGCTCCGGGCGATCTACCTGAGCGGTTGGCAAGTCGCCGCCGACGGCAACGGCGCGGGCCAAATGTATCCCGATCTGAGCCTGTACCCTGCGGACAGCGTCCCCAACGTCGTCCGGAGGATCAACAACGCGCTCCGGCGAGAAGACGAAAAACAGCACATGGCGGGGAACCACGACGTCGACTGGTTCGTCCCGATCGTCGCGGACGCGGAAGCCGGATTCGGTGGGCCCCTCCACGCGTTTGAACTCATGAAGGCCATGATCGACGCCGGAGCCGCCGGCGTCCACTTCGAGGATCAGCTCGCCGCCGCGAAGAAGTGCGGCCACCTCGGAGGGAAGGTCGTCGTTCCGACCTCGGAGTTCATTCAGAAGCTCGTCGCGGCCCGGCTTGCGGCCGACGTGATGGGCGTCCGGACGTTGATCGTCGCCCGGACCGATGCCAACAGCGCCCGCCTCATCACGAGCGATGCCGATCCGTCCGACCGTCCGTTCATCGGCGGCGAGCGCACCCCGGAAGGGTTCTTCCAGTTCGAAGGCGGGCTGCCGGCGGCCATCGCCCGCGGCCTCGCGTACGCGCCGTATGCGGACCTCCTGTGGTGCGAGACGTCTTCTCCGGATGTGGAGGAGGCCCGCGCGTTCGCCGACGCGATTCACGCACGCTTTCCCGGAAAGCTGCTCGCCTACAACTGTTCGGCTTCGTTCAACTGGAGGAAGAAGCTGAACCCTTCCGCGCTCGCGGAGTTCCAGCAGGACCTGGGGCGGATGGGATATCGATTCCAGTTCGTCACCCTCGCCGGGTTCCACACGCTCAACCTATCGATGTTCGAACTCGCCTCTCGATACGCGGACCGCGGGATGACCGCCTATGCGGAACTCCAGGATGACGAGTTCGCGGCTCGGGAGCACGGGTACCGGGCGACGGAACACCAGGCGTTCGTCGGGACTGAGTTCTTCGATGCCGTCAGCCAGGTCATCTCCGGCGGGACCTCGTCGACCCTCGCGATGAACGGATCGACGGAACGAGAGCAGATCGCCGATTCGACCACCGGCCTCCCTCTGTCCGCCCGCTCCTAGAGCGGTTGGACCAACGACAACGACTTTATCGAGTCCCGCCTCTCGATGGTCCATGCGCGCAGTCCTGGGGACGGAGAGCGAGGTGCCGGAAGGCGGTGCGAAGTGTGTGTCCGCCAACCAGAGGCCGTACGCATTGTTCAAGGTCGGCGGGAAGGTGTACTGTCTCGACAATACGTGCACCCACTTGGGTGGGCCGTTGTGCCAAGGCAGATTGCAAGGCTCCATCATACAATGTCCGTGGCATGGGTCGCGGTTCGACGTGACGTCCGGGAACGTCGTCGGACCCCCCGCCCGGAAGCCCGTTCGGTCTTATCCGGTCAGGATCGAGGACGGAAAAATCGTCGTCGAGTTACCTTGAGCTGCGAGTTCGGGCTAATCAATCTCCGCCGGAGCCATCGGCGAACCGCGGACGTTCAGGATCATGTCCCTCGCCTTATCCTTAGACGGATAGATACAGAACGTCATCTGGGTCCCCCATCTCGAATTCATCTTCCGCACGATTTCGCTCAAGCCTTCGAAGTCTTGTTCCGTGAAATGCACGACGCCCAGGTTGAGATCAAATTCGTATTTCGTCGGCTGGCCCCGGTGAAACCGCAATGGAATCGGCCCGTAGAGTTTGTAGTCAAACTTCTCGAGGTCGTCAAGGATCTCTCGGAGAACGTCTTCTCTGGCAAAGGGCTCCATCGGGTTGAATGCCGCCGCGGGATCGGATCCCATGGCGGCGTCAGTGCAGGTCGGCAAGATAAAGATGGGCGGATGGCCGGGTCACCCCGGAAGGTGGTGTCAATACTCACCTGCCCGCCGCCGGCTAGTCCCGCAGCCGCTCGACGAGTTTGGTCATCTCCGCGTAGTGATGACGGATGATGTCCGCGCCCTTGCCACCCATCATGCCCTCCGCGTTCGCCTTGCACTGATTGATTGCGGTGCGGATTCCCTGCTTCGTGGGCGTCTCGAACGGAACGCCGCACTGCTGGAAGACGCCTGTCACGAACTCCCGGACCTGCGCGCGAAGCTGCTCGTCCGTCACGGGCTGCCCGAGGATCTCGAAGAACTGTTGGTTCGCGCTCTCGAAACATCGGAGCAGCTCGTCTCGAACGAACGAGGGAGTGAGCTCGGCATCGGAGACGTTGGGGGCTGTGTACGTTTCGCTCATGATGCTGTTCTCCTGAGGTCCATGCTGATAACGGCGTTATACTTGAACTTGAGGCCCGCGCTAGACGTTCAGACGAAGAGGAGGATGAGTTGAATAGCCGCATTTGTTCCCAATCGGTGGATGTCATGTGTGAGCTGTAAGGTTCGAATGACGCGAAACGCTGCGCGAGTCAGGAGTAGGGCGAGGCATGAAGTACCCGCCACCGGAAGAACGACCTTATGCTGGGATGCTCCCGGCGGCAAGTCGGCCCATTGGCAAGCGAACCCGGCAGGCCCATCAAGAGATATGCCAGTGGAAAGTTCGAAGGTTGGGCCTCGGATCCGCACTTACGTCCGGTTCCCGGAACGTAGGGTCAGCGCCTGATCCTCACTTGTATGAAGTCGCGTACGCTAAACCACGGTTTCAAAGAACCCGATTAGGACCGTCCCGTTCTCGCCCCTAGAGGCCCTTTCGCGGCGTGATCCCGGCAGACCGCGTCGGCTCCGAGCACGCGTTCGAGCCCAAGTCTCTCTTGCGCGGGGCGACGGCGATGATTCAGGCCGACGTCAGGCATCGGAGAACTTGGACTCCGAGATTGATTGTACGCTGTTACTTCGCGCGCGCCGCAGCCGCCCTGGCGGCGAGCGCCGCGAACTCCTCGCGGCCAAAGGCCGTGCCTGCGAGCCCCCAACCGCCCTCGGCTGCCTCGGTAAGTATCACCCAAGTGCGACTGGCTTGGGTCGGGTCGCTGGAGACCTTGGTCACGATCTCGGTGATCTCTTTGACGAGTTGCTTCTGACCTTCGCGGGTCAACGCCGCTGGAGGCGTGATGACCTGGACACGGACAGTCCGTGCAGAGTTGGTCGCCGCGGTGTGAACCGCGCGCGGGTCCATTCGGTGGATGAACGCGGCGGTGTTGTTCAGGTGGAAGGGGCCGGGAGTTGCCACACCTTCCGCGCGGAGAACGGCCATCGTAAGCTCCTTGCCAAGTAGACCGTCGGTCCCGGCCGGGAAAAGGTCTGCCGGTGCATACACGTCAATCATGGGCATAGCTAAGCAGCAAGTGAGGGCTGGATTTATGGCTTTGCAATGAGGGCAAGTGCATGAAGCGGGGTGCCGACTCACACGCGTCCAGCTATCGGCCGAGTTGCGGTCAGCCCTTCTCGGCCGTTTCGAGCGCCGCGATCAAGGGACCAAGTCCGGGATAGCCATCGTATCTCGCGCCACCAATGAAGAACGTCGGCGTCCCGTTGACACCGCTCTTGACGCCACCCATGAAGTCTTCTCGAACTCTCCCCAGATGGACATGCTGAGCAACCTCTTGCTCGAGCCTCTTCACGTCCAGTTTGAGTTTTCTCGCGTAGTTGGCGAAGAATCCATGGTCGCTGAGGGACGCTTGATTCTCGTAGAGAAAATCATGCATCTCCCAGAACCTCCCTTGGACGGCGGCCGCCTCGGCGGTTTCCGCGGCCCACTCCGCTTGCGGGTGGGAGGTGGTAATGGGGAAGTTTCGGAAAACGAACCGGAGCCTCGTTCCGAGTTCCTTCTGAACCTTCTTCACGATCGGGTAGGCCGCCCCACAGTAGGGACACTGGTAGTCCCCGTACTCGACGAGCACCATTCGAGCATTGGATGGTCCCTCCACATGGTCCCGTTCTCCGACGGGCAGGGTCAGTCGGGGCGGTTGGTAATTCTGGGGCGTAATGATCACTCGCCTCAATCGTGTGATTTGAGATTCTCCAGCGCGGAAAGGATTCCGTCAGCCCCCGGATTGAC
>DASWGO010000231.1:0-2328 GCA_036393695.1 Thermoplasmata archaeon | reverse complement strand
GCCTCCCGTGGCCTGGGTGCCGCGACCCGAGGAGTTCGGGCAGCCGCCGCAACAGCCCTTCCCTCAAGCGTGGCCGCAAGTCGTCCCGAGGTCCGGACGATCCATCATCGGTGGCGTGCTCCTCATCATTTCCGGCTTGATCGGGATGGCGAGCACGTACATCATCTTCACCCAACCGCTGACCTCCTCGGACATCGCCGCGATCCAGAACATGACCGCGGGGGATCTGACGGCGAACGCGCTCCTCGTCTTCGCCGTCGTCTATGCGCAGGCATTCGCGATCCTGGGCGGAATCATGGCCATCCAGCGGAAGAACTGGAAGCTCGCGGTCATCTGCGGCGTCGCATCCCTGCTCAATTTCGGGTTCTTCCTGATCGGCACGTTCCTCGGCCTCGCCGGTCTCATCGCGATCATCACCTCACGCCGAGACTTCATCGGCTAGATCCCAGGAAGACTCGAGTCTGAGTCGTCCATTGGAGTGAGCCGTTGCTAATCGCTCGGCAGGCCCCGGCGACGAATCAGGAATCGGCACACGGGATCTCCGGCAACGACGCGGTGAGAGGTCTCGACATCCGCATGGATCAGGTTCTGAAACATTTCTCGCTCGGCGGCGCACGCCTCCGGAAACATCTCGGCAACGGCCATGATTGGGCAGTTGTGCTCCAGCATCTCGACGACGTTCTTGCGGGCGTTGCCCATCTCGGCCATGTAGCCGCCCTCGTCCCGGATCTTCACGAGCTCCCCGACTCGGTCTTTCAGGCCCGAATCCGGAATCCGGTTGCGGTTCGCATCGAGGACCTCCTGTGCCCGTTGCTTGAGAAGTCGGACGACCGCGTCGCGCCCGAGTTTTTCCTCGATGAAATTCAGAGCGCTCAGGGTCATATGCGTGTATGCCTCCGGGAACAGCGAAGCGGAGTTCTTGCTCAGGTTGAAGAACGCCCGCGGCCGGCCACGGCCTCCCGCCTTGAACGAACGCTCGACGAGCCCTTTCGCTTCGAGGCCGTTCATGTGTTTCAGCGTGGCCATCTTGGAGATGCGAAGCTCCGCTGACATGTCCGAGAGCGAAACCGCCCCGCGGCGCTTGAGGGTCAGGAGGATCTGTTTCTTGACGGACGAGAAGCCTGCCTCGAGACCGCCGGCGTCCACCTCGTTGACCGTTGCCATGGACTCCAGATGGCCTTCCGATATCATATACCTATTCGTTTACAAAATCGAAACCTCGACCTCATCCCCGACTCCGAGAAAATTCGAGGGGGCGGGATGACGCCGCCCCGTTGCGCATCAAGGCGGAGGCGGACTGCCCTTCTTCTTCCGTCGGATCGCGACGACCACAACGAGGAGGACAATCGCAATGATCGCGACGGCTCCGATGGCCGCGACGAAGAGACCTCCGAACGGTCCGGGCGCTCCGGGCAGTTGCAAGTCGGCTTGGACGTCGGTCGTCACGGTCGGGTCGTGGACGATCAATGCGCCACCGAGGAAGCTCAGGCCGGCGAGCAGGGCGAATCCGATGAACGCATTGCCTCCTTCGCCGATGGCGCCAAAGCGGACGCCTGCGACGATTTGACCGTAGACCGGAACGCTGGCGCCGTCGACGGTACTGTCGCTGACCCAGAGGAAGCGGCCGATGCGCGTCCAGTTGCCGCCGAAGTCGACGTAGGGACTCTGCAGCCGCCGGGCCAGAAGGTAGGTCCCGGTGGTGTCGTTCGCGGACTCCGTACCGGTCGCAGTGACGAATTGCGCGGTGCCGGTCTCCCCCATCCGGGCGAGCACGCGGCTCTCGAACCATGCATCCACGATCGCGGCCGGGATCAGGTTCCCCACGACGACACCGAGCTCCAAGAGGATCCGACGGGAAGCCGCGGGGTTGTTCTGTGCCGCGAACGTCCAGCCTTCGATGTCTTGGTCCCACTTCAGGTCGTAGTGCAGCGCCTTCCCGCTGACGATCAGGTCGTTCAACCGCGAGATGTTTGTGACGGCGATCCGGCCGCCGATCTGACCGACCGTGACCTGCCACTGCGGGACGGTCGCGTTGTCCACTTGAGTGAGGGAGGCATTCAGGTGGAAGGTGAACCGGACGAGCGGCAAGGTTCCCGCCACGCTGCCCGTGTAGTTCGCGACCGCGGCATAGGGGAGGTTCTGCGCGCTGAGGTTGAAGGTCCAGCTGCGGTACGCCGTTCCGTTCGACTGGACGATCGAGCCGGCGGTCCAGCTCGTGTTGAGGTCGACCTTCTTGTACAGGGTATCCGCCCGGTTGATGTAATCGCTGAACCGATCGGTCGTGCTGTTATACACCCGCGCATAGTTCGCGATGCCGTTCCCGTTCGA
>DASWGO010000230.1:0-3471 GCA_036393695.1 Thermoplasmata archaeon | reverse complement strand
CCCGAAGCTCCGCGTCCTGGTCCGACCGGAATACCACCCGGTCCATAGTCCTCCGGGCAGCTACCTCACCGACCTGTACCTGACCCATCTCGTCCGGTATGGCCACGTCTACCCCGTCGATGGAGGACGGCAGGCGCCCGTCCCTTCGGCCAAGGCCCTCATTCCGATGCTCGTCGAACGTCATCGTGAGATTAAGGCCTTTAGACCGTTGAACATTACCAAGTAAATATATTTATACCACATAGAATATCACTAAGTCATGAAGAAGCTGGCCGATCAAGAGGACACGGATCCCGAGGTCATCGACCGTCTGAGAGCATACACGGCCCTTGACAATCCGATTCGGCTGCGGGCGTTCCGGTTGATCCACGAATCTTCCGGGGTGCCGTTCAACGAAATCGCAAAGCGCATTCGCATCGAGAGCGGGTTGCTCGCGTATCACATGGGCGTCTTGAAGGCCGCGGGAGTCGTCGACGTCACCTACGAGCGGGATGGGAGGCAAGTCACCTCGTATCGATTGAGCGCGAAGGGCGAGGAGCTCTTCTCCGAGCTGTTTCACAAACGACCGAGCCCGACATCGAAACCGGCGAAGGCCGTCCTCCGTTCCGTCGTCACGCGACAACACTGATCCGCCTCAGGCCTCAAGTGTTTCGGGACTTTCCAGGCAACGCGGCGATTGGGCCTCGCAGAAGTAGGAACGCGACGAGCAGGAGCACGATTCCAGTGCCCATCACGACGATCAAGACCAGGGCACTCAACGGAGAGATGAGGACCCCGATGCTCCCAGCAAACAGAAGGACCAGTCCGAGGATGCCGGCTCCGATACTCGTCTTTCGCTTCCGCGCGGCCACCTCTTCTTGTACCCGGCGACGTTCGGCCACCCTCGAGGGTTTCGGCTCCACGGTCCCTTATTCGAGCGAGCTTATTTGATGCCTCCGACGCCGGAGGATGCACAAGGGTTTTGTACGAATCCTCGGATGGTCTGACCGTCCATGGGCACCAAGCGCGATCTCGTCTCGATCCTCGACGTGAAGGACGATCTGGTGGGCCTCCTCGAGCTCGCGGCGAGTATCAAGAACCGCACGAAGGCGGGAGAGCCGTACGAGCCGCTCCGGGGCAAGAGCCTCGCGATGATTTTCGAGAAGGCCTCGACCCGGACACGGGTGTCGTTCGAGGTGGGGATGACCCAACTCGGCGGCCACGCTCTCTTCCTGAGCCCGAACGACCTGCAGATTGGACGGGGCGAGACGATCGCCGACACCGCGAGGGTCTTGAGCCGCTATGTCGACGGCATCCTGTATCGGGCGTTCCGGAGAGAGAACGTCCTCGAACTCGCCCGGAACGCGAGTGTGCCCGTGATCAACGGCCTGGATGACAAAGAGCACCCCTGCCAAGTCATCGCGGATCTCTTCACGATCCTGGAGCACAGGCGCTCGTTCAAGGAGCAGAAACTCGCCTACATCGGGGACGGCAATAACGTATGCAACTCGCTCCTCCTCGGCGCCGCGATTGTCGGCATGCACATGACGGCGGGCTGCCCGAGCGGTTATGAACCCGACGCCGAAATCCTCGCGACGGCGCGGCGCATCGCGAAGGACAGCGGATCCAAGATTCACGTCGTCGTTGATCCCCTCGCCGCCGTGCAACGGGCCGATGTCGTGTACACCGACGTCTGGGTCTCGATGGGCCAAGAAAAGGAGAAGGAGCAACGCGAGAAGGCGTTCCGGGAGTACCAGGTCAACTCGAAGCTCATCGACCACGCGAAGAAGGACGCGGTCGTGATGCATTGCCTACCGGCTCATCGCGGTCTGGAAATCACGGACGAAGTGATGGACGGGCCGCAATCGATCGTCTTCGATCAAGCGGAGAATCGTCTGCACGCGCAGAAGGCGATCCTTTCGCGGCTCCTCGCTGGCGTCTGAAGGGCTCTCGACAACCCGTATATAGCCCCCGTCCTTTGCGGGCGAGATGCGCGGCCTCCGCGGGCGGCTCCGGATCCTCGCGGGTATCGTGGTCCTTGCCGCGGTCGTGGTCGCGACTGTCAACCCTCGGGCGGCATTCAACGCGATCCAACTTCCCCTCTACGCTCTGTTCTCGACGACGCGGATGGTCCTCGCATACCTGTTGTCCCTGGTCTTCGCGATCACCTATGGGGCCACCGCGGCGGCGAACAAGAGGGCCACCGTCATCATGCTCCCGGTCCTCGACGTCCTCCAGTCTGTCCCGATCCTCGGATTCTTCCCAGCCGCGCTGGTGTTCTTTGTCGTGACGTTTCAAGGGAGCCCGATCGGAATCGAGCTCGCGGTGGTCTTCCTCATTTTCACGAGTATGGCCTGGAACATGGCGTTCGGAGTCTACGAATCTCTGACGACGATTCCCGTGGACCTAGAGGCCGCGGCGGCGAGCTTCGGCCTCCGAGGCATGCTCCGCTTCCGCCTTTTGGCATTGCCGGCCGCGATCCCGAAGCTGGTGTACAACTCGATCCTCTCGTGGAGCAACGGCTGGTTCTTCCTGGTTGCGAGCGAGACGTTCACCGCGTTCGGGGGCACGTATACCCGACCCGGACTCGGCTCGTTCATCACGAACGCCGGCATCGCAGGCGACTCCACCGGCATCGCACTCGGTGTCGGCGTCCTGGCCGCGGTCGTACTGGCCCTCGACACGTTCGTCTGGCGTCCCCTCGGCGTCTGGTCCGAGCGGTTCCGGATGGAGACGACAGGGCACGAGGTCCCGCGTGTGCCGTCCCCGTACGAACGATTCCGTTGGCTCCCACGGTTTCCGCGCCTGCGACAGACGTTCGTCATCGCGGTGCAACCGGTCGTCACAAAGTACCGCCGGGCATCCGTGCGACTGGACCGCACCTTCTCCGCCCATCGTCGGGTCATCCGCGAAATTCGATTTTTGGATCTCGCCATGTTCACTGCGATCTTGCTGCTCGTCGTGGTCGCCGGATTGATCGGGCTGGTGCGGCTGTTCCTGACCCCCCTTCCGCCGGCAGCCGCGGAACTGCCGCGCGCGGCCGCCTCGTCGTTCATTCGACTCGGTCTCGCGTACGCCATCGCCTTGGCGTGGACGATCCCGCTCGCCGCTTGGATCGGGCGGAACCCGCGGGGGTCTCGGTACGTGACTCCGGTCCTCGAAGTCGCGGCCTCGCTGCCGGCAACCGCCCTATTGCCGATCATCGTCGGATTCGCGCTCTTCGCCACCGCGAGCCTCGGGCCCGCGGCCGAGCTCTCGGCGGTCCTGATCGCGTTGTTCAGCATGCAGTGGTACCTCTTGTTCAACCTGATCGCGGGCGTTCGAGGCATTCCGGAGGACCTGAACGAGGCAGCGCGATCGTTCGGACTTCGCGGGAGGGCGTACTGGCGGCGCGTGCTGCTGCCGGCGATGGTTCCGTCGCTTCTCACCGGGAGCATCACGGCCTGGGGGGCAGGATGGAACGCGCTGATCGTGTCCGAGTATATCCCGTTC